>JABFXM010000208.1 GCA_013361745.1 Gemmatimonadaceae bacterium
CAGGACCTGCCGCAGGCGCTCGCCTTCGCGCGCAACATGATCGCGATGCTCGCGCTGATCGTCAGCGTCGTCTGGACGTTGATCGGCCCGCTGTATACGCGCAACGATTTCCGCGGCGACCTGCCGTATCTGCGGCTGCTGCGGACGTACCCGCTCGACAGCGGCGCGCTCGTCGGCGCGCAGATCGCCTCGTCGGCGGCGATGATCTTCGCCTTCCAGCTCGCCGGCCTGCTCGCGCCGCTGTTCCTGCCGACCGGCGACGGGATGCCGAGCTTCGCGCAGCGACTCGGGATGTTCGTGGCGCTCCTCCTCGCGCTCGCGACGCTCGACGTGCTGAGCGTGACGGTGCGCAACGCGATCGCGCTCTTCTTCCCCGGATGGGTGAAGCTCGGCAACGAGGGCGGCGGCTTCGAGGCGATCGGGCAGAACCTCCTCGGCACCGCGGGTTCGCTGCTCCTGCTCGTGCTCCTGCTGCTCGTCCCCGCGCTGCTCGCGAGCGCGGTGCTCTACTGGCTCCAGGCGTTCACCGCGTTCCCGCGCGCGATGAACGTCTCGCTCGTTCTCGCGCTCGTCCTCTTCGTCGGCGCGATCGCCGGGGAGCTGTGGTTCCTGTTCCGCTGGCTGGGGACCGTCTACGACAACATCGACGCAGGGGAGATCCTCGATCCCGCCTGACGGCGATCCTCCGCGCTTCTCCTCCCACGACCGTCCATGCGACTCGCTTCGTCCATCCTCGGGCTCGGGGCCACCGTGCTGCTCACGGCCTCCGCGTCCGCTCAGACCCCGTCGATCGAATCGACGTATCGTCCCGTCGCCGATTCACTCATCAGCGCCGCGCTGATGGACAGCGCCGCCTGGAATCGCCTGGCGAAGCTCACCGACACCTTCGGCAACCGGCTCAGCGGCTCGCCGAGCCTCGAGCGCGCGATCGACTGGATCATCGCCGAGATGAAGCGCGACGGCCTCGAGAACGTGCGCGGCGAGCCGGTGATGGTGCCGCACTGGGTGCGCGGCGACGAGTCGCTGACGCTCGTCACGCCCCGGCGCGCGACGCTGCCGATCCTCGGACTCGGCGGCAGCATCGCGACGCCGAAGAAGGGGATCACCGCGCCGGTGATGGTCGTCGCCGACTTCGACGAGCTGACACGGCGCACCGCCGAGGCGAAGGGGAAGATCGTGCTCTTCAACGCGCCATTCACGAGCTACGGCGAGACGGTGCGCTACCGAGTCGGCGCGGCGAGCGCGGCGGCGAAGGTCGGCGCGCTGGCGGCGCTCGTCCGCTCGGTGACGCCGATGTCGCTGCGCACCCCGCACGCCGGCAACATGCACTACGACTCGACCGTCGCGAAGATCCCCACCGCGGCGGTGACCGTCGAGGATGCGCTGATGCTGCAGCGGATGGTCGGGCGCGGGGAGAATCCGGTGGTGACGCTGAAGATGAGCGCGCGCTTCCTCCCCGATGCGCCATCACGCAACGTCGTCGCCGAGCTGCGCGGCTCGACGAACCCCGACGAGGTCGTGGTACTCGGCGGTCACATCGACTCGTGGGACGTCGGGCAGGGCGCGATGGACGACGGCGGCGGAGTCGTCGCCGCGTGGGAGGCGGTGCGGCTGATGAAGCAGCTCGGCCTCCGTCCACGGCGGACGGTGCGCGTCGTCGCCTGGACGAACGAGGAGAACGGCACCGCAGGCGGCAAGGCGTATCGCGATGCGCACCGCGCGGAGGTAGACAAGCACGTGCTCGCCCTCGAGAGCGACGAGGGCGTCTTCCGGCCGAGCGGCGTCACCTTCACCGGGACCGACAGCGCCACCGCGGTCATCCGTCAGGTGGCGAAGCTGCTCGATCGGATCGGCGCGGGAGGCGTCGCGCCCGGGGGCGGGGGCGCCGACATCGGCCCCATCACCCAGCTCGGCGTCCCCGCGATGGCACCCGACGTCGACGGCTCGAAGTACTTCTGGTACCACCACACGGAAGCCGACACGATGGACAAGCTCGACCCGCACGACATCGCGCTCTGTGTCGCGACGATGGCGGTGATGGCGTACGTCGTGGCGGACCTGCCGGCGCCGCTGCCGCGGGCGGCGAAGTAAGGGGTCAGGCGCCAGGCGTCAGGACCGGCGGCAGACGCAGCGCCTAACGCCTGGCCCCCGACCCCTCACGATCGAACTCCCCACGGTCGCGGATGTAGTCCGCCGGGTCATGCGCCTCGGAAGCGAGCATCAGCAGCACCGTGCCCTCGCTCCATTCCTCGGTGTCGATCCAGACGTCGGGCGGGATGAGGAGGCCGCGCGAGGGCGTGTCCATGCGGACACGCTCTTTCGTTTTGCGGTCGTCGACGGCGATCGTGAGCGCGCCCGCGACGGCGACGAAGAGCTGCGCGGTGCGATGATGCGCGTGTCCGCCGCGCTTGGCGTTCGAGGGCGCGCCGAAGACCCAGCGTGCGCGCTTCATCACGAAGGGGATCTGCGCGCCGCTCTCGCAGATGGTGATGCTGCCGCGAGGATCGGAGTGCGTGGGGAGATCGACGAGGCGCCAGGGGAGCGTTGGGTTCATGCTCGAATGTACTTCAGCGGGGTGATGAGTCAGAACTGACCGGCCATGGACCAGGGCCAGGGACAGGCTCACATGACTCACGAGCCAGGGGATAGGCCATGAGGCAGTACGCCGGATCGGACTCCGCTCGGCGTAGTGTCTCCTGCCCGGTCCCCTGTCCGCATGACTCATGGGACAATGCCCCTGGCCCTAGCCTCATGGAAGGGCCGTTCTGTCTGCTGCCTCATGAGCCAATCACGAGACATAGGCAGCCACGACATCACATTTCTTCCGGCCTCGACCATGTAGCCCCGGTTTTCCACGTCGGCACCCTCCTTGCCTCCAATCACGTCGCCACCGCCGGGCGTCCGGCACCGCGGGACCACCTCTCACTCGGAGCTCTCACCGATGGCCTCGATCTGGAAAGGGTCGCTCGCATTCGGGCTCGTGAACATCCCCGTCGAGGCGAAGACCGCGGTGCGAGAGGACCACATCTCCTTCCGGATGCTCCACTCGGAGGATCTCTCTCCGGTGAAGTACGAGCGCGTCTGCGCCGCCGACGGCGAGCCGGTGCCGTGGAACGAGATCGTGAAGGGCTACGAGTACGAGAAGGGGAAGTACGTCGTCATGAGCGACGAGGACTTCAAGGCCGCCGCGCTCGAGTCGTCGAAGACCCTCGAGATCCTCGACTTCGTGCGTCACGACGAGATCGACCCGCGCTACTTCGAGACCCCGTACTACCTCGTGCCGTCGAAGGGCGGCGAGAAGGCGTACGCCCTCCTCCGCGAGGCGCTCAAGACGTCGAACGCGGTCGGCATCGGCAAGGTCGTCATGCGCCAGAAGGAGCACCTCGCCGCGGTCCGCGTCATCGGCGACGCGATCGTGCTCGAGCTGATGCGCTTCGCCAACGAGCTGGTGGACGTCGACGAGTTCAACTTCCCCTCGGCCGAGATGGTGCGCCCGCAGGAGCTGAAGATGGCCGAGCAGCTCGTGGCCTCGCTCGCCGAGCCTTTCTCGCCGGAGAAGTACACCGACGACTATCGCGCGAACCTGATGAAGATCATCCGCGCGAAGATGAAGGGTAAGAAGATCACGGTCGAGGAGCCGGAGCGTGAGCCCGCCGACGCGCAGGTGCTCGACCTGATGTCGCGCCTCAAGGAGAGCCTGAAGCAGGAGAAGGGCAAGGGCGGCGCGGTGCGCGCGAAGCGGAAGACCGCCGCCGCGTCGCAGAAGCCGGCGCGGCGCTCACGCCGGAAGACGGCGTGAGCGCAGGGGTCCGGGGTCAGGAGTCAGGGGTCGGCTGATGGCGGCGAAGAAGACGTCCGCTAAGAAAACCTCCGCGAAGAAGGCGTCGACCGCCGGACGGCGAACGTCCGCGAAGACCCTGTCGAAGGCCGCGACCGCGGCGACGAAGGCGCGCGACAAGCTCACCGAGTACTGGCGCAAGCGCGACTTCTCGAGGACGAAGGAGCCGGCGGGGAGCGCGAGCGACGAGAGCTCGAAGAGCCGGCTCCGCTTCGTCATCCAGAAGCACGCGGCCAGCCACCTCCACTTCGACTTCCGCCTCGAGCTCGACGGGGTGATGAAGAGCTGGGCCGTGCCGAAAGGGCCGAGCTACGACCCCGCGGTGAAGCGCCTCGCGATGCAGGTCGAGGATCACCCGATCGCCTACAACAAGTTCGAGGGGACGATCCCCGCCGGCGAATATGGCGGCGGCACGGTCATGCTCTGGGACCGGGGCACGTATGGTGCGCCGGGACTTTCCGGCTCGGCGGGAGTGCAGGCGCTCCGCGACGGCTACCGCAAGGGCAGGCTCGACATCGTGATGCACGGCGAGCGCATGAAGGGTGGCTGGTCGCTCGTGCGCATGCATGGCCGCGGCGACAGCAGCAAGCCGCAGTGGCTCCTCATCAAGCGCCACGACGGCACCGAGGACCCGGGCCGCGACGTCGTCGCCGAGGAGCGGACGTCGGTGCACAGCGGTCGCACGATGGAAGAGATCGCGAACGGGCGCAGCCGCGTGTGGCACTCGAACAGGGGTCAGGGGTCAGGCTCGCGCAGGGGTCAGGGGTCAGGGGTCGGGGGTCAGGCAACGGCGATGAAGAAGACGAGCGCGAAGGCGGGGAAGAAGACGACCGCGAAGAAGAAAACCGCGGCGAAGAAGGGCGGCTCCACCTCGGCGCGGAAGCGCGCGGGGAAGGGGGCATCGGCGACCGCGCTCGCCGAGGCGCCGGTGCATCGCGGGCGGCCGAAGGCGAAGAAGGCGGCGAAGCATCTCGCGGCGCTCGTCCCGATGAAGGCATCGATCGGCACCGAGATCCCCTCGGGCGAGGGGTGGACCTTCGAGCCGAAGTACGACGGGATCCGCGTGATCGCCTACGCGACCGCGGACGCGGCGACCGTCGTCACGCGCAACGGCAACGACAAGAGCGAGCAGTTCCCCGAGGTCATCGCGGCGCTGATGACGCTCGCGCGAAAGGCGCGCCGCTCGCTCGTCCTCGACGGCGAGATCGTCGCCCTGCAGGGCGGAGAGGTCGCGCGCTTCCAGGACCTGCAGAGCCGGATGCACACGACGAACTCCGCCTTCATCGAGACGTCGACCATCGCTGCGCCGGCGGCGCTCGTCGCCTTCGACCTGCTCATGGACGGCGACGAGGTCCTCATGCGCGAGCCGTGGACGGTGCGACGCGAGCGCCTCGAGCAACGGCTGCGCAACCGCACCAGCGCCTCCCTCCTCCTCGGCGAGTCGGTGCCTAACGATGGCGAGGAGATGCTCCGCAAGGCGGAGAAGCTCGGCTGGGAAGGGGTGATCGCGAAGCGCATGGACGACCCCTACCATCCCGGTGAGCGGTCGCGGGGCTGGCTCAAGCTGAAGATCGAGCACCGCCAGGAGTTTGTCATCGGCGGCTGGACGGAGCCGCGGAAGACGCGCGAGCACATCGGCGCCCTCCTGCTCGGCCACTACGACGAGGACGGCAACTTCGTCTACGTCGGCCACACCGGGGGCGGCTTCACGCGCGAGGGACTCAAGGACATGTACCGGCGGCTCGCCCCGCTCGAGCGGCAGTCGTCGCCCTTCGTCACGACCCCGAAGACGAACGAGAAGGCGCACTGGGTGACGCCGAAGGTCGTCGTCGAGGTGAAGTTCGGGGAATGGACCGCCGAGGACAAGCTGCGCCAGCCGATCTTCCTCGGCGTGCGCGACGACAAGCCGGCGCGCGAGGTGATCCGCGAGCCGGAGAGCGTGCAGGAAGGCGCGGCCAGGCGTCGGGGGTCAGGCACCGGGCGTCAGGCCTTCGCGATGGCGAAGAAGCGCGCGCCGGCGAAACGCGCCACGTCCGCGAAGCGTGCGACGGCGAAGAGCGGGGGCGCGAAGAGCACAGGTGCGAAGCGGACGGGCACGAAGCGTGGAACGACGTTCACCGAAGTTACCGTCTACGCCAACGCGCCGCTCGTCGCGAAGCTGGCCGATCTCGAGCGGGAGAGCGGGCGCGGCACCGTCACGTTAGGCAGGGGCGCGTCGCTCGACGTCTCGAGCCTCGACAAGGTCTACTTCCCGAAGGACGGGATCACCAAGGGCACGCTCTTCCGCTATTACGCGACCGTCGCCCCGCTCATCCTGCCGACGGTGAAGGACCGCGCGCTCGTGCTCAAGCGCACGCCGGAGGGCATCGAGGGGGAGACCTTCTTCCAGCAGAAGGCCCCCGACGAAGCGCCGGAGGGCGTGCGCGTCGAGAACGTCCCCGAGTCCGACGGCGACACCAAGCGGCGCCTCGTCGGCGGCGATCTCACGACCCTCCTCTACTGCGTGCAGCTCGGCTGCGTCTCGACGGATCCCTGGCACTCACGGGTGCAGAGTCCCGAGAACCCCGACTACACGTATCTCGATCTCGACCCGCAACCGAAGGCCGGCTTCCAGCGCGTGCTCGACGTCGCGCGCTGGGTGAAGGAGGAGCTCGACGAGCTCGGACTGCACGCCGCGCTCAAGACCTCCGGCTCGCGTGGGCTGCACGTCTGCGTCCCGCTCCCGACCTCCGCGACGTGGGATACGGCGGTGACGCTCGCGCAGATCATCGCTGCGAACGTCGCGCAGAAGCATCCGAAGGACGCGACGATCACCCGCGCCGTGAACGACCGCTCGCCGAAGTCGGTCTACGTCGACTACCTCCAGAACATCCGCGGCAAATCGATCGCCGGCGCCTACTGCGTCCGCGCGAAGCCCGGCGCGACGGTCTCGACGCCCCTCGAGTGGAAGGAGCTCACCGACGACCTCGACATCCGCGAGTTCACCGTCGAGACCGCGCCCGCGCGCTTCAACAAGGTCGGCGACCTGTGGAATCCCGCGCTGAAGAGGCGCAACTCCGCGGCGGCGCTGCGAGGGCTCGGGCGAGGGAAGTAGCGCTCAGCGGGGTCCACGCGCTCGGCGGTAGTGGCACCGGATCGCTCCGTGGGGTGGTCCCGCTGCCAACGGGGAAACGACGATCACACGGAGCGATTCGATTCCACCCCCCCACGCTGCCGCTGCACGTCTCCGCGCCAGTTAGAATTCAGCGCATGTCCACCCTCGAGCTCTTCGCCGCGATCGTCGGCGCGGTCAGCGTGTATCTCAGCGTCAGGCAGAACATCTGGAGCTGGCCGACGGCGATCGTGAACGTCGTGCTCTACGCGCTCGTCTTCTACGAGGCGCGCCTCTACGCCGACATGGGGCTGCAGGTCATCTACGCCATCCTCTCGATCTACGGCTGGTACGAGTGGCTGTACGGCGGCGAGGGTCGCACGGAGCTCCACGTGACGCGCACCGGCTGGCGCCTCGGGCTCATCCTCGCCGCGATCGCCGCCGCTGGTTCCGGGCTGCTCGGCGTCTTCCTCCGCCACGAGACCGACGCCGCGCTTCCGTTCATGGATTCCTTTCTCTCGAGCACGAGCCTCGTTGCGCAGTGGATGATGACGCGCAAGCTGCTCGAGAACTGGCTCGTCTGGATCGGCGTCGACGTGCTCTACGTCGGGATGTTCATCTTCAAGAATCTCTATCTCACCGCGGGACTGTACGCCGTCTTCCTCGCGCTCGCGGTGAAGGGCTGGCTCGACTGGCGACGCTCGATG
>JABFXM010000529.1 GCA_013361745.1 Gemmatimonadaceae bacterium
GTATTCTCCCGCGGCTCATCGACGACGAGATCAAGGAATCGTTCATCAACTACTCGATGAGCGTCATCGTCTCGCGCGCCCTTCCGGACGTGCGTGACGGGTTGAAGCCGGTGCACCGGCGCGTGCTCTACGCGATGAACGAGCTCGGGCTCGTCCCGGGTCGCCCGTACAAGAAGTCGGCGACGGTCGTCGGCGACGTGCTCGGCAAGTATCACCCGCACGGCGACAGCAGCGTGTACGACGCGCTCGTCCGCATGGTGCAGGACTTCTCGCTGCGCTATCCGCTCGTGGACGGCCAGGGGAACTTCGGCTCGGTGGACGGCGACCCGGCGGCGGCGTACCGCTACACCGAGGCGCGCCTTACCGCGATTGCGATGGAGATGCTGGCGGACATCGACAAGAACACCGTCGACTACGCACCGAACTTCGACGACCGCCTCGAGGAGCCGACGGTGCTCCCCGCCGCGCTGCCGAACCTGCTCGTCAACGGATCGAGCGGGATCGCGGTCGGGATGGCGACGAACATCCCGCCGCACAACCTGCGGGAGATCGTCAACGCGACGATCGCGCTGATCGACAACCCCGAGGCGACGCTCGGCGACCTGCGGAAGATCGTGAAGGGTCCCGACTTCCCGACTGGCGGCTTCATCTACGGGCGCCAGGGGATCAAGGATTACCAGGAGACGGGACGCGGCCGCATCGTGATGCGTGCGCGGGCGGTGATCGAGGAGAAGGAGTCCTCGAGCAAGTCGCAGATCGTCATCACCGAGATCCCGTACCAGGTCAACAAGGCGAAGCTCGTCGAGAACATTGCGGAGCTGGTGCGTGACAAGAAGCTCGAGGGGATCTCCGACCTGCGCGACGAGTCGGATCGTGAGGGCATGCGCGTGGTGATCGAGCTGAAGCGCGACGCGATCCCGCGGGTGGTGCTGAACCAGCTGTACAAGCACACCGCGATGCAGTCGACGTTCGGGGTCATCATGCTCGCGCTGGTGCCCGACGCGACGACGCGCCGCCTCGTCCCGAAGATCATGGGGATGAAGGAGGCGCTCGAGCACTACATCGCGCACCGCCACGAGGTGATCGTCCGCCGGGCGCAGTTCGAGCTCGACAAGCTGCTCGAGCGCGAGCACATCCTCGAGGGCCTCAAGATCGCCGTCGACAACATCGACGCGGTCATCAAGGTCATCCGCGCGGCGGAGGACACGCCGACCGCGAGCACGCAGCTGCAGCGTCGCTTCAAGCTCTCCGAGCGGCAGGCCGAAGCGATCCTCAACATGCGCCTCGCGAAGCTCACCGGTCTCGAGATCGAGAAGCTGGAGCAGGAGCTGAAGGAGGTCCGCGCGACGATCGCCGGGCTGCGCGAGCTGCTCGGCAGCAAGCCGAAGCGGATGGCGCTGATGAAGGAGGAGCTGAACACCATCGTCGAGAAGTTCGGCGACAAGCGCCGCACGGAGATCACCAGCGACGAGGGCGAGTTCACGATCGAGGACCTGATCGCCGAGGAGGACATGGTCGTGACCATCTCCCACTCGGGCTACATCAAGCGCACCTCGACGAGCACCTACAAGCGGCAGCGGCGCGGCGGGCGCGGGAACAACGGAGCGGGGCTCAAGGACGAGGATTTCATCGAGCACCTCTTCATCGCCAGCACGCACGACTACCTGCTCGTCTTCACCGACGACGGGCGCTGCTTCTGGCTCAAGGTGCACGAGATCCCGCAGGCCGGACGCGCGGCGAAGGGGAAGCCGGTGGTCAACCTGATCAACGTCACCCCGGACACGCTGATCAAGGCCATCGTCCCAGTGCGCGAGTTCAGCGAGACGCAGTTCCTCCTCTTCGCGACGAAGGGCGGCACGGTGAAGAAGACCGCGCTCTCCGAGTACGCGAACCCGCGCAGCACCGGGATCAAGGCGGTGAAGGTCGAGAAGGACGACGAGCTGATGGACGTGCAGATCACGAGCGGCACGAACGACATCGTGCTGGCGACGAAGCACGGCCTGTCGATCCGCTTCCACGAGAGCGATGTGCGCGAGATGGGTCGCGACACGACCGGGGTGAAGGGGATCGAGCTCGGGATGGAGGACGAGGTGATCGGGATGGTGGTGATCAAGCGTGAGGCAAACCTGCTCGTCGTCACCGAGAAGGGGATGGGCAAGTGCTCGCCGATCGACGAGTACCGCGTGCAGAAGCGTGGCGGGAAGGGGATCATCACCGTCAATCGCACGGTGAAGACCGGGAACGCGGTGTCGATCAAGGAAGTGCTCCCCGAGGACGAGCTGATGCTGATCACCGAGCACGGCGTCGTGATCCGGATGCCGGTGAAGGGGATCCGCGTCGCGGGACGGAACACGCAGGGCGTGAAGCTCGTGAACCTCGACGAGCAGGACGTGGTGGTGGACGTCGCGCGGATGGTGCCGGACGACGACGAGGGCGTGGAGGTCGGCGCCGACGTCGAGGGTGGGGATGGCAGCGGGGACGAGGGGGACGGGGACGAGGAGTAGGCGCTCCGCTCAGTCACCCCGACGCTGACGCGCCGCTGCTGGCTCGGCGCTGATTGAACAGAAGGCTGGAGCCGTTCTACTTTCCGCGCCCCGTCTTCTCCTGCAGATCGTCGATCTTCTTCGACGCCTCGGCCTTCGTGAGATCGTCGTCCACCTCCTCGCGTGCTTCCTCGGCGAGGGTGTGGAGATAGGAGCGCTGGGCGCCGGTCATCGGCTCGTCGCCGGTGGTCCACTGGTCGGGATCCTTGATCGTGTTGCTCTGCTCCGCGTCCTGCTGCGTTCTGCGGTCGGTCATGGTCGCACCTCGGTCGCTGAGTTCCGGGATGGTGAGTAGACTCCCAGAAGAGGCAGAATCCCGTGCCCGAAAATACCCCGAAGATTCGACCATGACTCGTTTCACCACCGTCGTGCTTGGCGTCGCGCTGCTCGCTGCGACGCGAGCAAGCGCTCAGCAGTCGTCAGCGTCCGCCCCCTCGGGACCGGTACAGATCAAAGCGGGAGAGGAGTGCCCGCCGGGCATGACGGAGATCCGGCCGCGGCTCTGTCAGGCGCCGGAGCTGCCGCCGCCGAGCATCCTCGACTACCGGCCGCGGTCGACGCTGGTGACGACGGAGCACAAGGTGCCGCGCGCGAAGTATCCGGCGATCGACTTCCACGGCCACCCGAGCGGGAGCTGGCTCGAATCGGGCGACAGCCTCGCGCGGTTAGGCGGCGCGCTCGACGGGATCAACGTTCGCGTCATGGTGGTGGCGAACGACATGTCGGGGGACGCGGTGCGGCGCAGCGCCGCGGCGATCCGCGCGTCCGGTGCAATGAAGGACCGCGTCCGCATCCTCGCGGGAATCGACTTTCACGACGTCGGGCCGGGGTGGGCGGAGAAGGCGATCGCGCAGCTCGAGGCGGACGTCGCCGCGGGCGCGGTCGGCGTCGGCGAGATCGGCAAGGAGCTCGGGTTGTCGATCCGGAAGGCGGACGGGACACGGCTCCGCATCGACGACCCTGCGCTGGATCCCGTGTGGGCGGCGTGCGCGCGACTCAGGCTCCCGGTGTTCATCCACACCGCCGATCCCGAGGAGTTCTGGCAGCCGATCGACTACCACAACGAGCGCTGGCTGGAGCTCGCGCTCTTTCCGCGGCGCCGCTATCCGCCGGAGCAGTTCCCGAGCTTCGAGGAGCTGATGACGGAGCGCGACAACATGCTGCGCCGTAACCCGAAGACGACCTTCGTCATCGCGCACATGGGGTGGCACGCGAACGACCTGCCCCGGCTCGCGAAGCTCCTCGACCTGCCCAACGAGTACACCGAGGTGGGCGCGGTGCTCTACGACATCGGACGCCAGCCGCGGGCGGCGCACGACTTCTTCGTCCGCTACCAGGATCGCATCCTCTTCGGCAAGGACTCCTTCCAGCCGGAGGAGTACCCGTACTACTGGCGCGTCTTCGAGACGCGTGACGACTACTTCGACTACTACCGTCCGTACCACGCCTTCTGGAAGCTCTACGGGATCGAGCTGCCGGACTCGGTACTGAAGAAGGTCTACTACCGGAACGCGCTGCACATCACGCCGGGACTGCCCCAGGCCGGGTGGCCATGAGCCCGGGTGGCGCGCCTCTGGCGTAGCTCTCCCGCATGACCGACGCGACCGCCGTCAACTTCTCCTCGGCGCAGGTTCTCGAGGAGCGATCACCGTACGCACCGCCACTCGAGAATCCGCTCCCGCGCGCCGTCACGCGCCGGAACTTCTTCCAGCTGCTCGACGGCGAGTGGAAGTTCGATCTCGACCTGGAAGACCGCGGCATCCGCGACGGGTGGGCGATCGAGCACGAGTACTCCGACGTCGCCGTCTGGCCGGGTTCCGTCGAAGCACATCTCGCGCGGGCGAAGGTCGAGCAGAAGGAGAATCAGGAGCAGGCGCCGAGCAGTGCTCCGGCGCGGCCGTGGGAGGACAAGGTCGTCGCGTGGTACGAGCGCGAGTTCTCGCTCCCCGATCGTTCGGGGTTTCCCGAGTGCTCGATGTTCCAGATCACCTTCGGCGCCTGCGGCTACGAGACACGTGTGTGGCTCAACGGCCACGCGCTGCGGACGATCGAGGACGAGGAGGTCCACTACGGCGAGTACACGTCGTTCTCGTACGAGCTCCCCGACGCGATCCTGCAGCCGGTGAACCGCCTGACGGTGCGCGTCGAGGACTCGCTCGACGCCGACCTGCCGCGGGGGAAGCAGGAGTCGAGCATCTACAAGCGCGGCGGGATCTGGTATCAGACGTACACGGGCGCGGTGCGGAGCATCTGGCTCGAGGTCGTCGAGCGGAACCGGCTGCGCTCGCGGATCGGCGTCGTCGCGACGGTGGAGGATCGCTTCGCACGGTTCAACGTCACGACGCGGATCCACGACCCGGGGCAGTATACCGTCAGGCTGAGCGTCTTCGATCGCGACAGCGACAGGGCGAGCGCGATCGCGACGTCGGAGTTTCCGCTGCGACTGGAGGCGGGACAGAAGCAGCAGCGCCTGCCGATGGAGATTCCGGGCGCGGAGCTCTGGTCGCATGCGGAGCCGAACCTCTATCTGCTCGTCGCGGAGCTCGTCGACGGCGACGGATACAGCGCGCAGGTGCAGAGCCACTTCGGGCTGCGAAAGGTCGAGTCGCGCGGCTGCTGCTTCTACCTGAACGACGAGCGCCTCTACATCGACGGCATCCTCTATCAGCCGGCCGGCGCGACCTACGACGAGATGCGCGCTCACTTCGACGCGATGCAGCGGCTGGGGTGCAACCTGGTGCGCGTGCACATCGCCGGGATCGACCCGCGCATCTACAATCTCGCGGACGAGATGGGGATGCTGCTCTGGGTCGAGGTGCCGAGCCCGCACCGCTCCAGCCAGCAGAGCCGGGCGAACCATCACGCGGAGCTGCTGCGGATGCTCTCGGTGGTCGAGACGCATCCGTCGGTGTGCATCGTCAGCCTCTACAACGAGGACTGGGGCGCGCAGGACATCGCGACCAATCCCGAGACGCGCCGCTACATCGTCGACACGTACCATTTCCTGCGCGTGAGCTATCCGCAGTTCCTGGTCGTGGACAACGACGGCTGGCATCACATCTCGTGGGAGGGGCGGCTCAAGTCGGACCTGCTGACGGTGCATCTCTACACGCCGGATCTCGACCGATGGCGGGAGCTGCTCGACCGGGTGGTCGCCGGCGAGACGGAGGGCGTGGCGGCCGAGCCGCTGATCGTCGGCGATCCGTTCTTCATGCGCGGGCAGGTGCCGCTCGTCGTCAGCGAGTGGGGCGGGTTCGGCTTCCAGGATTACGGCGGCCCGAAGGACGCCGCCGAGCGCACGGCGCGGATCCGGGCGTTCAAGAAGGAGCTTCGCGCGCGCGGGTTCGCGGGCGACGTCTACACCCAGGCGACGGACGTGGAGGACGAGCGAAACGGGTTGATCGACGCGACGACGGGCGAGCTGAAGGTCGCGCCCGGAGTGCTCGACTCCGAGGGGAGCCAGCCGGCGTGACGGCGACGCGCAACGCGGCCGCATTCCTCGCGGCGTTGATCGCCTGCCAGCACGGCGTGCCGCGGCTCGGCGCGCGCGACGCCGTCGGCGCGGTCCCGTCGCACGCGGACGGTACGGTCGCCGATCGCGTGCCCGCCGCACGGTCGCCGCACTGGCCTGACGCGCGCGTCATGGTGAGCGACTACCGGATCCAGTACCAGGCCGATTCGGCGACGCGGGCGCGGGAGTACGACTGGGCGGCGGCGCACTTCGACCGCGTGGTGCTCGATCGCGGCGACACGATTTCCGCGCCGGAGTACCGCCGGCGCAATCCGACCATCGCGATCTACCGCTACGCGTTGCTCTGGACCGTGACACTGCCGGGCGAGGAGAAGCGGGACGAGCCCGGGGTCTCCTACTACACGGACATGACGCGCTGGTACGCGGCGCGCCCGCGGCTCGTCATCGAGACCGCCTTCCTCCACGACGCGCGTCTGTGCCCGCCGCCGGCGCCGGTTGCGGCGTCTTGTCGTGTGAAGACGAAGATCTGGACGCAGGAGCGCTGGGTGACGAACCCCGGCGACGCGGGCGCACGCGCGTACCACATGGCGCGGCTCGCCGCGCTCGCGGCCGGCGTCGAGGGGATCTTCGTCGACGAGCACGGGTCGGGGGACTTCGCGCCGGTCATGGAGATCCCGCTACGGGAGTACGCGCGCCACGACGACTACCAGCGCGACGTCGTCGTCCTGCTCGGCGAGGCGCGTCGAGCGTTAGGCGGTGATCGGCGCATCCTCCTCAACACCGCGGAATGGCACACTCCCTGGGACCGGGCGATGATCGCCGCCGCGGGCGGGACCCACGCCGAGCACATGATCGACGCCACGGGAACTCAGACCGAGGAGCGCTGGCGATTCCTCGACCGGGTGATCGCCGACGGCGGCATCGTCGACGCGAGCCCGAAGCGCGAGCTCCCCTCCTCGTACACGGCGGGAAACTCCGCCACCCCCGAGGCGAGACGGGAGCTCTGGCAGGTCGCGAGCTATTACATGCTCGTCTCGGCGCGCGACCCCGGTGCCGTCGCCTTCAACCCGGGGCCGAAGTGGGACCGGCCGTACGCCGAGCGATGGATCGCGGGGATCGAGCGCGATCTCGGCGCCCCGGTGGGAGCGCGAACCGTGGGCTACGAGGTGAATGCCCCCACCGGGAAGGGACGCGCGCGCGTCTGGATGCGGGAGCTCGCCCGCGCGGTGGTGCTGGTGCGTCCGGCGGACGAGGCCGGCGCCGGGGAATTCGGGGACGGAACCGGGGTGACGATCCCGTTCGTGAAGAACGGGCTCTATCGACCGATGGCGGCGGACGGATCGATCGGGGCACCGCTCGACCGGCTGGTCCTCCGGGCTGGGGAAGCGGCGGTTCTCCTCAAGCCGAGCGCGGGGAGATAGGCGGGGCGTACTGGTACCGGACGTGCGTTTGTGACATGCACCACGAAGAGCCGAACCAGAGCCGCTACCCCAGGACCCCATGCCGGCAGGCGCCCCGCGCCCGGTCACGCACTTCTTCACCGTCGACGTCGAGGAGCACTTCCAGGTCAACGCGTTCGAGGGCGTGGTGCGACGCTCCGAGTGGGACCACCATCC
>JABFXM010000602.1 GCA_013361745.1 Gemmatimonadaceae bacterium
ACGACCAAGTTACCGCGTCCCTTCCGGAGGCGCATCTGGTGAGCGCGTGACGCGGCACACGCCGGGCGCGCTCGGCCCACCTTTCCGCCATTTTTTCACCGGACTACATTCCGGCTTACATGGCGCGTCAGGCGAGATCGATCCTGTGGGTGGACGACGAGGCGGAGCTCCTCGAGCCGCATCGCCGCTTTCTCGCGGACCGCGGCTTCGATGTCGCGTCCGCGAGCAACGCGGACGATGCGGCCGAGCTTCTGCGTCGCCGCCCCTTCGACATCGTGCTCCTCGACGAGCAGATGCCGGGCCGCCGCGGGCTCGAGGCCGTGCGCGAGTTCGCCGAGATCGCGCCGACGACGCCCGTCGTGATGGTGACGAAGAGCGAGGAGGACTCGACGCTCACCGAGGCGCTCGGCGCCAACGTCGGCGAGTATCTCGTGAAGCCCGTCTCGCCGCGCCAGGTGCTGACCGTGGTCACCAAGGTGCTCGATGGGGCGCGCATCCGGCAGCAGGCGGTCGCGCGGCGCTTCGTCGAGCGCTTCCGCGCGCTGGAGGCGATGGACGCGCGCTCGCTCGACTGGCGCGGCTGGATCGATCGCTTCGTCGAGGTCGCGCAGTGGGACGTCGACCTCGCCGCCGCGGGGGAGACGGGACTCTACGAGTCGCTGCGCGGACTCTATCCCGCGATGCAGCGCGAGTTCGCGCAGTTCATGAAGGTGCAGTACCCCCGGTGGCTCGCGGACCTCGACGGCGATCGCCCCTCGCTCTCGGTTGACATCGTCTCCGAGTATCTCCTCCCGCTGCTCGCGACGCACAAGGCGGCGGTCTTCGTCGTCATCGACTGCCTGCGACTCGACCAGTGGGACGTGCTGCAGCCGCTGCTCGGCGAGCTGTTCGACGTCGAGACCGCGCACTACTACTCGATCCTGCCGACGGCGACGCCGTACTCGCGGAACGCGCTCTTCAGCGGGCTCTTTCCCTGCGAGATCGCCGGCAACTATCCCGACTGGTGGGGCGAGCGCGACGACGAGTCGCTCAACGCGCACGAGCGCGAGCTCCTCGAGCAGCAGCTGCGCGCGCTGCAGGGGACGCCGACCTCCGTCCACTACGAGAAGATCTCGACGCACGCCGACTCGGACGACCTCGAGCGCCGCGTCCCGCGCGCGATCGCCGCCGAGGGCGTGAGCGCCTTCGTCTTCAACTTCGTGGACCTGCTCACCCACGGCCGCAGCGAGTCGGCGATCCTCTACGAGGTCGCGCGCGACGAGATCGCGCTGCGGGCGCTGACGAAGCAGTGGTTCCAGCGCTCGGCGCTCATCGCGCTCCTCCGCGAAGCGGCGCGGCGCGGCGTGCCCGTGCTGGTCACCAGCGATCACGGCTCGATCCACTGCAAGACGCCGGCGACCGTCTTCGCGAAGCGCGACGCGACGCAGAACCTCCGCTACAAGTTCGGCGAGGATCTCCGCGCCGAGCGGAGCGAGCAGGCGCTGCTCTTCACGAAGGAGGAGGCGCTGAAGCTGCCGCGCCGCGGGCTCGGCGCGAACACCCTCCTCGCCGCGAACGACTGCTTCTTCGTCTACCCGACGAAGCTGCGCGAGTATCAGGGCCGCTATCGCGGCTCCTTTCTGCACGGCGGGGTGACCCCGGAAGAGGTGATCCTTCCGGTCTCGCTGCTGACGCCCCGCCGCTGAGCATGTACCGGCGCCTTCTGCGCATCCTCCGTCCGCACGGCTGGCGGATGGCCGGGACGATCGCGAGCAGCGTCGGCGCGGCCGCGCTCGACACCTTCTCGTTCACGCTGCTAATCCCCTTCCTGAACGCCCTCTTCGGCGAGCAGTCGCTGCTCCCGCCGGGCGGGGGATGGATCGCGAGCGTGCTGCGCGCGACGGTGGGGCACCTGCTGAATCCCGCCGATCCGATGGGATCGCTGCAGCGCGTGATCTTCGTGATCATGGCCTCGGTGATCGGGAAGAACATCCTCGTCTGGGTCGGCGGGCAGCTCGGCGCGCAGCTGCAGGAGTACGTGACGCGCGACCTGCGCGACTCGGTGTACGCGCACCTCCAGCGCCTGCCGCTCGGATTCTTCCAGCGGACGAAGGTCGGCCAGATCATCTCGCGCGTCCTCTCCGACACCGAGCAGACGAAGCAGCTCGTCACGCAGCTCGTCACCGCGACCATCCAGAACGTCGCGACGATCGTCGGCTACATCATCTTCCTCTTCGGGATCTCGACGCGACTCACGCTCTACGCGCTCATCGTCGCCCCGCTGCTCATGGGCGCGCTGCAGCCGCTCCTGCGCAAGCTGCGGAAGGGCTATCGCCGGCTGCGCAACGACTACGGCGAGATGACGAGCGTGCTGCAGGAGGTCATCAGCGGCGTGCGGCTCGTGAAGTCCTACGGCGCCGAGTCGTACGAGGAGCAGCGCTTCACCGAGGCGAGCCATCGCTACTCGCGCGGGATGGTGCGCGTGGTGAAGCTCGCCTTCATGGCGCAGCCGATCACCGAGACCATCGGCATGGCGATCGCCGTCATCCTGCTCTGGATCGGCGCCCGCCAGGTGCTCGTCGCGCACACGCTCGCGGGCGCGTCGCTGATCACCTTCCTCGCGGTGGTGATGCGGCTCCTGCAGCCGCTGAAGCAGGTCTCGCAGATCCCGACCGCGGCGCAGAGCGCGCTCGCGGCGGCGGAGCGGCTCTTCGAGGTGCTCGACACGCCGACGGAGCTCGCGGCCGATCGCGGGACGAAGGTCGCCGACGCTTTCCGCCGCGACGTCGTCTTCGAGAACGTCAGCTTCGCCTACGGCGACGAGCCGGTGCTGCGCGACATCTCCTTCACCGCGCGCCGCGGCGAGGTGCTCGCGCTCGTCGGCGCGAGCGGAGCGGGGAAGAGCACCCTCGTCGATCTCATCCCGCGCTTCTACGATCCGACCGCCGGCCGCATCCTCCTCGACGGCACGGACACGCGCGACATCACCCTCGCCTCGCTGCGAGCGCTCACGGGAATCGTCAGCCAGGATACGGTGCTCTTCAACGACACGGTGCGCGCGAACATCGCCTACGGGACGAAGGGCCGGTACTCGCAGGAGCAGGTCGAGGCCGCGGCGCGCGCGGCGAACGCACACGCCTTCATCGGCGAGCTCCCCGAAGGCTACGACACGATCCTCGGCGAGCGCGGCACGCGGCTCTCGGGCGGCCAGCGGCAGCGCATCGCCATCGCGCGCGCCCTGCTCACCGATCCGCCGATCCTCATCCTCGACGAGGCGACGTCGGCGCTCGACACCGAGAGCGAGCGGCTGGTCCAGGAGGCCATCGACCGGCTCCTCGCCGGCCGCACGGTGTTCGTGATCGCGCATCGCCTCTCGACGATCATCCACGCGACGCAGATCCTCGTCCTCGACCGCGGACGCGTCGTCGAGCGCGGGACGCACGCGGAGCTGCTCGCGCGCGGCGGCGCCTACCGTCGGCTGTACGAGATGCAGTTCCGCGACCGCGAGACGACCGCGGTGCCCATCGAGCAGACCGCCTGAGATGCGCGCACTCTTCCTGATCGAGGACTCGCTCTGGTCCGGTTCCGCGCGCGTCTTCGCCGCCGCGGCGCGCGGACTCGCGGCGCGCGGCTACCAGGTGACCGCCGTCTGCCAGCCGGAGACCGCGGTCGAGCAGCGCTTCGCGTCGCTCGGGATCGACGTCGTGCCCGTGGACCTCACCGGATACTGGCGGACCGCCGCCCGACGGCTGCACCACGTGCTCGAGGATCGCTTCATGGAGGTGATCTTCGTGCACGGAGAGCGCGAGGCCCTTGTCGCCGCCGCGGCGACGCGCATCGCCGATCGCGGGGCGGTGGTCCGCCGCGTGAAGGTGGGCGAGACGCTGACGATGCACTGGCGGGCGAAGCTCGGCGGCCGGCTCGCGGCGACGGGATTCGTCTTCCCCTCGGAGCAGGAGCTGCGCGCCGCGCCGCCCCTGCCTCCGCGCGCGCTCGGCGCGGTGCGTGCCGAGGTCGGCGTCGACGTGCAGAGCTACGAGACGGTGAAGCCGGTGCAGCGCGGTACCATCGGCGCGTCGGGGAACGACGTGCGACTCATCGCCTGCGTCTACGATCCGACGGCGCGCGGGCGCATCGCGACCGTCTTCCGGACGATCGGCCTGCTCGCGCCGCGCCATCCCGACCTGCGTGTCGCGCTGCTCGGCCCCGGCTCCGACGACGAGGGGCTCCGCATGCACGCGGCCGCGCTCGGGATCACGCCGATGATCTCCTACCTCGGCGATCGCGAGGACCGTCTCTCGATCCTTCGCGCCGCCGATCTCGGCTGGGTCGTCGCCTCGAGCGACGACGCGGCCTACGGATTCCTCGACCTCATGGCGCTGCGCGTGCCGGTGCTCGCCGAGCGGAGCGATACCGCCCAGCGCTACGTGGCCGACGGCATCGGCGGAATCCTCCTCCCGCCGGGCGACGCGCCGACCACGGCGGCGATGGTCACCGGCTTCCTCGGCGACGAGGAGCGCCGCGTGGCGATGGGGGCCGCGGCGCACAATCGCGTCGCACGCGCCTTCACCGAGCGCGCGATGATCGACGCCTTCGCGCAGGTGACGGAGGCGGCCCGCGATCGCTCGAAGTGGGTGACGTGAGCGAAGGGCGCGCACCGGTGACGGTGGTGATCGCCGCCCGCGACGCCGCCGCGCACATCCGCGAGTGCGTGACCAGCGTCGTCGGCTGGGCGAGCGAGGTGCTCGTGGTCGAGAACGACTCGCGCGACGACACCGTCGCGCTCGCGCGCGCCGCCGGCGCGACCGTGTTCACGAATCCCTTTCGCACCATCGGCGCCCAGCGCAACGCGGCGATCGAGCGCGCGACGCAGCCCTGGATCTTCGTCCTCGACGCCGACGAGCGATGCACGCCGGAGCTCGCGGCGGAGATCCGGACGACGGTGGCGAGTCCGGCGCGCGACGCGTATCGGGTGCGGCGCCGCAACTTCTTCCTCCGGCGCGAGATCAGGCATGGCGGGTGGGAGAAGGATCGCCCGGTGCGCCTCTTCCGCGCCTCGCTCCGCTACGACGAGCGCCCGGTGCACGAGCACGTCGTCACGAAGGGCGCCGTCGGCACGCTCGGCGCGCCGATGCTGCACTACACGTACGACACGCTCGCCCAGTACTTCGAGAAGTTCGATCGCTACAGCCGGTGGTGGGCGGAGCAGCAGCACGCGCGCGGCCGTCATACGAGCGCCGCTGCGGTGCTCGTGAAGCCCCCCGCGCGCTTCGTCTCGATGTACCTCCTGCGCGGCGGCTTCCGCGACGGTCCGCACGGGCTCGTCCTCGCCGTCCTCGCCGCGCTGAGCGTCGCCGCGAAGTACGCGCGACTCTGGGCGCTCGACGAACGGCGGTAGGGCCGTGCGTGTCCTCGTTCTCGGCAGCGCCAGGCGCTGGCGCATCGAGTCCTGTTTCGCGCGCGCGTTAGGCAGGGCGGGGCACGAGGTCCTCCTCCTCGACGACCGGCGGCTCGCGCGGACGATCGGCCGCCGCGCCACGCAGCGCTGGGTGCGCTGGCGCGCCGATCGCTTCCGCCCCGACTTCGTCCTTCTCTCGAAGTGCCTCGGCCTCGAGCTGGAGACCGTGCGCCACCTCGCTCGCGACCGCGCCAACGCGATGTGGTACAGCGACGCCCAGTGGTTCACGCACGCCGAGGTTCGCGACGACATCGCGCACATCGCGGCCGTCGCGCGCGAGGCGCGCACGCTCTGGCTCCCCTCATTCGTCGACGAGTGGCGCGCGATGGGATACGACGCGCGCCTGCTTCCCTTCGCCGCCGATCGCGACATCGTTCCCGCGACGCCAGTTCCCGCGCTCGCCGCCGACGTCGCCTTCCTCGGCACCGGCTACGACCCCGAGCGGGCGCGCTTCCTCGTCGAGCTGGCGAAGCACGTGAGGGTGCGGGTCTGGGGACTCGGCTGGGAGAAGTGGCGCGATCGACTCGATTGGGCGGGAAAGCCGGTCGAAGGGCGCGACTTCGCCGCGGTCTGCTCCAGTGCCGCGCTCACGCTGGGCATCACCGCCGCGAACGCGAAGGGACATCCCTTCTACACCGACCGGATGTTCCTCGTCATGCTCGCGGGCGGCTGCTACCTCGGCGAGGGCGGACGCGACGCCAGCCGCATGCTCGCCGATGGCGTGCACTGCCTCTGGTACGATTCCCTCGACGACTGCATCGCGAAGTCGAAGCGCTGGATCGCCGACGACGCCGGACGCAGACGCATCCGCGAGGCGGGAGAGCGCTTCGTCCGCGAGCACCATACTTACGACGAGCGCGTCACGCATTTTCTGACCGGCGCGCCGTACGTGTATCCGCTGTGAGGCATCTCTTCGTCACGCAAGATTTCCTCCCCGATCGCGGGGGGATGGCGCGCCGGCACTTCGAGCTGGCCCGGCACTGGCCGGAGCACGAGATGGCGGTGTCGACGGTCGCGCACCCGCGCGGCGACGTCATCGACGAGAACGAGGACATCCACGTCGACCGCCAGCCCTTCGACTTCGCGCACGCGAAGGTCATCACCAGCCAGCTCCGCTGGGCGCGCTGGCTCGTCGCCGATCGCGGCGACTACGACGTCCTTCACTGCGGCAACGTGCGCCCGGTCGGCTACGCCGTCTGGTGGGCGGCGCGGCGCACGGGTGCGCCCTACCTGCTCTACGTCAACGGCGGCGACATTCTCCGCGAGCGCGAGAAGACGCGCGGCTGGCTCAAGCGCGTCGCGGCGAAGCGCATCTTCGGTGACGCGGCCGGCATCGTGGCGAACTCGGCGTGGACGGCGCGCGTGACCCGCGAGGTGATCCACGGCGCCGGGGTCGCCGTCGCGCCGCCCATCGCCGAAATCGACCTCGGCACCGACCCCGCGCACTTCCGCCCCGATCGCGACAGCGGCGCGCTCCGCGCCCGCTTCGCGTTAGGCACCGCCCCGGTGATGCTCACCGTCGCCAGGCTCGTCCCGCACAAGGGGCAGGACGTCGGCATCCGCGCCCTCGCCGCGCTCGCGCCGGAGATCCCCGCGCTCCGTTATCTTCTCGTCGGCGAGGGACACGACGAGCCGCGGCTGCGCGCCCTCGCCGCGTCGCTCGGCGTCGCCGATCGGACGATCTTCGCCGGCGCGCTGAGCGACGACGAGATCGCCGAGGCGTACGCGACGGCGACCGTCTATCTCGGCGCCTCACGACTGGACAGGGGAGTGAACGTGGAAGGATTCGGCATCTCCTTCATCGAAGCGGGTGCGAGCGGCACCCCGTCGGTGGCGGGAGACTCCGGCGGAGTGCGCTCCGCCGTGCGCGACGGCGAGACGGGACTCGTCGTCCCGCCGGAGGACGTCGGCGCCGTCGCCGCCGCGCTGCGCACGCTCCTCACCGACGCGCCGCGTCGCGAGGCGATGGGCCGCGCGGCGCGCGACGCGGTCGTGACGCACTACAACTGGGCACGGGTCGCGCGCGAGACCCGCGCCTTCGCCGAGCGTGTGGTCGGGGAGCGAGAGGCGCGTCGGTGAGCGAGACGGAGAAGCCAAAGGCGCCGACGGTCGCCGATCGCGTCCAGTACGCC
>JABFXM010000448.1 GCA_013361745.1 Gemmatimonadaceae bacterium
ATTCTCCACCGGACGTACGCCTACTTCGCCGGCGGCGTCGCCCACAACGAGACCATTGCTTCGGAGGCTTTCACGATGCGCAGAGTTCGTCTGTGCCTGATCGCCGCGGGGGCCATGTCGCTCGCCGCGTGCAACGCCGACCCCACCGCGCCGCGCGCCGGCGTGACCGATGCCATGATCGCGCGGGACGTCGCCGCGGACGCCGCGGCCACGACGACGCTCGACCTGGCTGAGATGTTCGGCGCCGAGCTGGCCGCGGGGATCCCGGCGGCACCGTCGTCGACGACCCTCGCCCCGACCTGTCCCTATTCCCCGGCAGGGCGCTACGTCTGCCCGACTATCACGACGCCGGAGGGGCTCTCGCTCGACCGCTCGTACGCGATCTACGGCGGGGGGACAACGCAGGCGGCCTACGATCCCCTGCGCACCGACTCGATAAGCTTCGCGGCGTCGCTCGCCGGGACGCTGAGCCGCGGCGATCGCACGATGTCGCTGCACCACACCCGCACGATGACGCTGAGCGGTCTCGCCGGACTGGAGACGCAGCGCACCTGGAACGGGATCGGCGCGCGGAGCGACAGCGTGCGGGTGACGCGTGATGGCCAGGCGCGGCGGACGCAGGTCGAGTCGGTGGACCGGATCGAGAACGTGGTGTTCCGGCTCCCGCGCTCGAGCTATCGCTTCCCGCAGTCGGGCACGATCACGCAGGACGTCGTCATCACCTCCGCGGCGGACGGCGCGCCGGCGAACCAGGCCCGCGCCGCGGTGCGGCACGTGGTCGTCACCTTCAACGGCACCAGCAAGGCGACCCTGCTCGTCGGCGCGACGCCGTGCGTGCTGGACCTGGTGAGCGGGGCGGTGAGCTGCGGGCAGTGAGTGAAGGGGTCAGGGGTCAGGGGTAAGGCACTGCAGTCAACGCAGCCCCTGACCCCTGCCCGCGCCCCGCGCCCCGCCCCGCCTAACGCGCGCCTGCTGGCGCCCCCGACTTCTTCTCGAGCTTCGCGAGCAGACCGTCGAAGGACTTCTGGAAGCTCGCGATCCCGTCGACGAGGAGCTTGGCGGTGACGTCGTCGAGCGAGATGCCGACGGCGGCGAGGTCCGCGATGGTACGCTTCGCGCCGTCGAGGTCGCGGTCGGCGGTACGCGAGACCTCGCCGTGGTCGCGGAAGGCTTCGAGCGTCGCGGGAGGGAGCGTGTTCACCGTGTCCGGCCCGATGAGCTGCTCGACATACATGACGTCGCGATAGGCGGGATTCTTGGTGCTCGTGCTCGCCCAGAGCGGACGCTGCACGCGTGCACCCTTCGCGGCGAGCGCCTCCCACCGCGGGCCCGAGAACTTTCGCTGGAAGAGCGCGTAGGCCAGCTTCGCGTTCGCGATCGCGGCGCGCCCCTTGAGCGCACGATAGCGCTCCGCGTTGGGCGCGTCGCTCGCGATCTTCGCGTCGAGCCGCTTGTCCACTTCCGTGTCCACGCGGCTGACGAAGAAGCTGGCGACGGAGGCGATCCGGTCGAGCGGCTTCCCCGCCTTCGCGCGCGCCTCGAGCCCGTTGAGGTACGCCTCGATGATCCGCTCGTGCGCCGCCACCGCGAAGAGCAGCGTCACGTTGACGTTGATCCCGTCGGTGGTGAGCCGCTCGCACGCCTCGACCCCCTGCACGTTGCCGGGGACCTTGATCATCACGTTCGGCCGGTCCACCGTCTTCCACAGCCGATGCGCCTCCTCGACCGTCGCGTTCGCGTCGCTCGCCGCCCCGGGCGAGACCTCGATCGACACGTAGCCGTCCGCGCCCTTCGTCGCGTCGTACACCGGACGGAAGATGTCGCTCGCGTCGCGGACGTCCGTCGTCTCGACCAGCTCGAAGCGCTCCCACGGGCCGAGATCCGCCGGCGCGCTCGCGAGCTGCGCGTCGTAGGCGTTGCCCTCGGCGAGCGCCTTCTCGAAGATGGTCGGGTTGGACGTCATCCCGGTGATCGCCTCCTCGCGGATCCGGCGCGCGAGGTCACCGTTGCCGAGCATCGTGCGATCGATGTAGTCGAGCCAGAGGGACTGGCCGGCGTCGTGGAGACGCTGAAGACGAGCTGCTGCCGTCATGGGACGCGGGGATGAGGAGAGACGGGAAACACGCTGCTGTCGACCCGAAAGATAGCGCCGGTCCCGGCTCAGCGACCGACTTTCCAGGTCGTCGCGAGCTCGCTGGTGCCCCAGCTCAGCACGAGGCGCCCGTGCGCGGGGCCGGGCTCCCTGGCCGGATCGGCGGGGACGAGGGTGATCGTGAAGCTCTCCGCCGGCTCGGCGAGCGTGCGCGAGGAGAGGTCGATGCGGGCGAGGTCGCGCTTCGCGTCGTACTCCGTTCCCCACTGGCCGGTCTGCCTGTTCACGATGAGCTTCCAGCCACTGCTCGACGGCAGCGTGTAGAGGCTGTACGAGCCTTTCGGCACGAACGTCCCGCCGATGGTGAGGTCGACGTCGGTGGTGAGCGTCGTCGACGAGTTGGCGCCGGTCCGCCACACGCTGTCGAACGGAATGACGCCTCCGACTACGACGCGCCCGCGGGCATGCGGCTGCCCGTAGTCGATCGAGATGCGCAGCGGCGTCGTCGCGGGCTGGTTCGGAGTGCGCGGCATGCTCAACGAGAGCTCGGTCCGGGCGCGTCCGCTCAGCGCGACGCCGAGCTTCGTGACGTCGATCGGCGCCGGGGCGGCAGAGGCGGCGCTCGCCTGCGCATCGAGGCGTGTCGCGAGTGGAAGGGCGAGCGTGAGCGCGATCAGTCGAAGCTTCATGGCACGAGTCGGGGTTAGACGGTCAGCGCGCGGTGCGCCAGGGCGGCACGGTGTTCCACGCGCGAGGATCGAAGAGCGCGTCGGCGAGCTGCGGATCGACGCGGATGTCCTCGTAGCGCTCGATGAAGGTCGGCTTTCCGTCGGTGAGGAACACCACCTCCGGGGCGATCCAGCCGCCGCCGAGCTTCCTGTACTTGTTGAACTGGATCTCCGCCGTCTTCGCGGTGTCGCGGTCGGGCTGCAGCATGCGAACGAAGAGGAGCCGCTCGCGATCGATCCAGAACTGGCGCGCGTGCGCGTCCCCGGCCGCCGCGCCGACGACATACACGGGGTGCCCCTGCCACTCCGCCTCTTGAATCTTCGTGAGATCGAAGCCGAGCGAGCGCATCCGGGCCAGCGTGCGCTGCGGCGGATCGGCGTAGACGTCGAAGCCGAGCACCATCAGCGGGTGCACGCTCGGGATGGAGCGCGTGAGCTGCCCCGCCCCGATGATGAACTGCGAGTCGCGCACGAAGAGGATCCCGTTCTTCTGCGCCAGCGGCTCGATGTCGATGCGGAGCGCCCCAGGCACGCGCATCGCCTCGAGCCAGGTCGACGTGTCCGCCGCACCCGAGGGGAGATATCGCGTGTTGCGCTGGACGAAGGTCGCGGTGTGGAACCACGCGCCGGCGTAACGGTCGTGCATCGCGCGCACGAGCTCGTCCGCGCTGCGCACGGTGACGGCGTTCGCGGGAGCGGCGGGGCCGGGCGCCCTGGTGGCTTTTCCGCCGCAGGCGGCGAGCGCCGCGACGGCGATGACGAGACGACGGGGGATCGATCGCATGGCGAGCTCTGTGGTCCGTGAACGTGAAAGTGACATGGCGGACCGCCCGGGATCAAGATTAGAATCCGCTCAAGCATTCGCGTGCGGATGCACACACATTGCCCGCCGATTCGCGACGCCGCGGTCGATCGTATCCGACCTCCGCCCGCGCCCGCGTCGACGACGACACGCGCCGGTTCAGCAGCGCAAGCGCGCTTCCCCCCACGCGCCCCGGAATCCGTGTCCATGCTCCAGACCGCAGAGCCCACTGCGAAGTACCACGCCCTCCTCGCCGTCCTGCACGAGACCAAGGACAATCGTCCACACGTCGCCCGCGAGGTCCTCGGCACCCTCGTCGATCACCAGCTCGATCGCGAGAGCGACGACGACGTCCGCTACTACATCTTCGCGAACGCGCTCGCGAAGCGGCTCGACAGCCGCCGCGCCGCGACGATCAATCTCTACCTGCAGGAGTACGAGACTCCGCAGATCGAGCTGTTCAACCTCGTCGCGCGCCACCTGCCGACGGTGGGCGCCGCGGGCACCGTCGCCAATCGACTGCTCGCGCAGCACCTCGCCGGCCGGCCGACGGTGACGCTGCTCGACATCGGCATCGGCACCGCGCGCCAGGAGGTGGCGCTCCTGCACGAGATGGCGCGCGCGGGCACGCTCCCCGAGTGCCTGACGGTGATCGCCATCGAGCCGAACGCGCACTGCCTCGCCGAAGCGCAGCGCGCGCTCCGCGAGACGGCGGACGCGCTGCAGCTCGACCTCCGCTTCCGCGGGATCTGCGCCGTGATCGAGGATCTCACCGAGCAGCAGTGGGCGACCATCCGCGCCGACGACGGGCCGCTCGTCGTCCACGCCGCCTTCGCGATGCACCACATCCGCGAGACCGCGACGTCCGGCCGCGACGACGTGTTCGTGCGCCTGCGCGCGCTCGACGCCGAAGTGGTGATCCTCTGCGAGCCCAACGCGGACCATCACACCGACTCCTTCTTCCGCCGCTTCGAGAGCGCGTGGGATCATTTCTCGCGCACCTTCCGGCTGATCGACGGGCTCGACGTCAGCCCGCGTGAGCGGCGCGCGATGAAGCTCTTCTTCACGCGCGAGATCGAGGACATCCTCGCCAACGACGAGGGCACGCGCTGCGAGCGCCACGAGCCCAGCGGCGCCTGGGTGCGGCGGCTGCAGCGCAGCGGCTTCTACGCCGCTCCCGACCTCAGCGGCGTGGCCGCGCTCGGCGACTCCGCGATCGCGACCTCGGCGCACGAGGGCTACGTCGGGCTCGACTACGAGGGGACGACGCTCGTCTCGATCGTCTGCGCGACGCGCAGCGCGAAGCCCGCCCCGGTCGAGACCGAGCGGCGCCGCCGGCGCGGCGTGACCGGGCCGCTCACGCTTCGTCCTCTCCCCGAATAGCCGCACGCTCGTCCGTTCACGACTCGAGGAATCGCATGGCTCAACCGCACGCTGCCGCCCAGGTCAAGGGAGGAAACATCCTCTCGATGCTGGCCGCGATGGGCGCCTTCAGAAAGACCGGCGAGCAGATTCTCGCCGAGCGCGGGATCACCAACGTCGTCGCCGAAGGGTGGTATCCGCTGCAGGCGTACGCCGACGGGCTGAACGAGATCGAGCGCCGCATCGGACCGAACACGCTGTTCAGGATCGGCAAGGAGATCCCGAACCACATCCAGCTCCCCCCGGGACTCGACCAGTTCGAGAAGGTGGCCGGCTCCTTCGGCCCCGCCTTCAGCATGAACCACCGCGGCGCCGGCGCGGGCGGGATCAGCTACGAGATCACCGGCCCGGAGCAGGCGACGATCGTCTCGGCGACGCCCTACCCCTGCGACTTCGACCGCGGCGTCATCCAGGGCTTCTTCCAGAAGCTGCTGCAGATGACGCTGAAGTACGAGCACGACCCGTCCTCGTGCAAGAAGAAGGGCGGCGAGCGCTGCGTGCATCGGATTCAGAGAGCGATGTAGTTCGGCAGGGGAGTAAGGAGGGTGAGGAGAGTAAGGGGAGTAAGGGACTGCAACTGGTAGTGCCTTACTCCCCTTACTCCCCTTACTCCCCTTACTCCCCTTACTCCCCTTACTCCCCTTGCTCTCCTACTCCCCGGCCGCCGCCGCCGAGATGATTCCCCGCTCGAGGTAGATCGGCCGCACCTCCTCGCGCAGCCGCGGAAGGCGCAGCGCGAGCCAGAGCGCGCCGGCGACGCAGGCGATGCCGCCGAGGAGGATCGTCGGCGAGGCGCCGATGCGCTCGGCCACGACGCCGGCGAGGAGGCTCCCGAGCGGCGCCGTGCCGAGGAAGGCCATGGTGTAGAACGCCATGACGCGCCCGCGCAGCTCCTCCGTGACGATCGTCTGCAGCACGGTGTTCGTGGATGCCATCTCGATCATGAATCCCGCGCCGACGATCGGCAGCACGGCGAGCGCGACCCAGAGCGTGCGCGCGAAGGAGAAGGCGATCAGCCCAGCGCCGAAGGCGAGCGTCGCCACGGCCATCGCGCGGCCGAGTCCGAGCACCGTTCGTCGCGACGCGAGGTAGAGCGTGCCCGCAACGGCGCCCAGCCCCGAGGCGGTCATCAGGAAGCCGAGCGTGTTCGGACCGCCGTGCAGCGTCTGCGACGCGTACATCGGCATCAGCACCGTGTACGGCATCCCCATCGTGCTCACCAGCGCGAGGAGGAGCAGCGCGCTCCGCACCGGCGCGAAGCGCGTCACGTACTCGAATCCCGCACGCATCTCGGCGCCCATCGCGCCACGGCCCGGCCGGCGTTCCCCCCGCTCGACGCGCATCGCGAGCAGCGAGGCGATCACCGCGACGTAGGAAATCGCGTCGATCATGAAGCACCACCCCTCGCCGAACGCCGCGATCACGATCCCGCCGATCGAGGGGCCGATGATCCGGCTCCCGTTCACCATCGTCGAGTTGAGGGCGATCGCGTTAGGCAGGTCGGCGCGGTCCTCGACCATCTGGACGACGAACGCCTGCCGCGCCGGCGTGTCGAAGGCGTTGATGATCCCCTGCACCACCTGCAGCACGAGGACCCACGCGACGGTGATCGTGCCGCTGAAGGCGAGGATCGCAAGCGCCAGCGACTGCAGCGCCGAGAGGACCTGCGTCCAGACGAGGATCCGGTGCCGGTCCCAGCGGTCCACGAGCACGCCGGCGAGCGGTGAGAGGAGAAGCGTGGGAATCTGACCGCAGAAGCCGACGAGGCCGAGGAGGAGCGCGGAGTGCGTCAGCCGGTAGACGAGCCAGCTCGTCGCGATGCGCGTGATCCACGTCCCGATCAGCGAGACGCTCTGTCCGCTGAAGAACAGGCGATAGTTGCGCGACGCGAACGCACGCGTGAGCCGGGGACGGACGGCCGCTGACATCGGGGGGAGCAGGGGCAACATCGGGGCCGCGCCCCGATCGCGACGGTGGACATCGGACGCGGACGATCGCACCTTGGAGCGCCCACCTTCCCCCACCCGGAGAGACGATGCTCGGCAACCGCAGCAGCGAGGAGTGGGTCGCGCAGTACGCGACGAGCCACCAGCACCCGATCAACCGCTTCTGTCACACCGTCGGGATCCCGATGATCGCGCTCTCGGTGATCCTCTTCGTCGTCTCGATCTGGGTCGCGGGTCTGTGGAAGACCGCCCTCGCGCTCTTCGTCGTCGGCTGGATCTTCCAGTTCGTCGGGCACGCCTTCGAGGGGAAGCCGCCGGAGTTCTTCCACGACTGGCGATTCCTCTTCGTCGGCCTCCGCTGGTGGCTGGCGAAGGTTCGCGGCCGCGCCTGAGCGCTGCCTAACGCTCGGCGCGGCGCGCGGCGCGCGCGGCGATCGCCGCGCTCACCTGGCTCGCCACCACCGCCGCGCTCCAGGCGAGGAGCGCGGGGATCGCGAGCGTGAGCAGGATGAGCGTCCATCCGGGGACGCGGAAGATCCCGCCGAGCAGAGAGAGCAGCC
>JABFXM010000333.1 GCA_013361745.1 Gemmatimonadaceae bacterium
GATTGCGGACGACCACCGACGGGACCGGAGACGCGAGGGTGGCGACAGGCGCGCTCGGCGCCGGCGCCGTGTTCACGGCCATCGTCGCGGCGGTCTTGGTCGCGTCGGTGACTCCCGCCGGGAAGCTGGCGAGAATCAGGACGAGGGGGAGCGCGCGCAGCGCGCGGATCTGACGGGTCTGGTTGGGCATCGCTCGAGCCTCCACGCGGCGACAGCACCGGTGTCGGGGGTTGGACGACCGCGATCGCGCGACAGAGGGTCGCGCGCCCGACGCCGCCGAGGCCGCCAGGTGCCGATAAAACTAGGTTCTTGCGGTTGAGCCCGTCGTGACCGGCGCCACAGTAGAGGCTGCCAGAACAGCAGAGAAATCCGAATTACGTATCCTGCCTCACGCGTCCGGTGTGATGATCGCCGCCTAACGATTGCCTAACGTTCAGCGATGCGGTCAAAATGAAACGAGGCGGTGCGTCGGCCATCGACGCACCGCCTCGTTTTCGAACGGTTGGTCAACGCGCGGACTTTGCGCGCAGATAGCGGTCGGCGTCGGGCCACGATCCGAGTTCCGCGGGGCCCTTCGACTGCGCCGACACGCCTGCTGGTGCGACCCCGCTGCCCGTCGACGTCAGCGCGAGCGAGTATGGGCCCGTCGCGTTCGACGCGGCGGTCACGACAAGGACGTAGAGTCCACCCTTCGCCGATGCCGGGGCCGACACGTGCGTCGCCGAGCCGGCGGCCGTGTTGTCGTCGCGGGCGACCAGGCTGCCGGACGGGTCGTACAGCTGGAGGAGCGTCGTCACCCACGTCGAGCTGACGTCGACATTGACGCCCTGATTCGGGTTCACGTAGATGGCGATGACGTCGCCGTACTGCGTCCCGCTTCCGTTCTTGCAGTCGGTCGTCGCGATGGACTGCTCGGTGGACGTGCCGGGGGTCATGAATACGTCGTCGCAGTTCTCGGCGCTTCCGTTCCAGGTCGAAGCGCCGAGGGTGTACGCGCCGAAGACCTTGGGATCGACGTGATTCGCGGCGACGACGTAGGTGCCCGGTCCGAGCACGGTCCTCATCTTCGAATCGGAGGTCGACATGTCCGCGTCGTCGTTGAACGCGACGAAGCCGGTAGTGTCACCAAAGGCGTTCCGATAGAGGATCAGGAATGGATCGAAGCTGCCCCCCGCAGCCGTCATCGTGAAGGTGACAGGGGTCGCCTGCGTCAGCGTGAAGGTGTAGTGCTGGACACGCGACGAATCGAAGGACAGGCGGCAGGTCGCCGACGCGAGATTCCCGGCGACGTTCCCGCCGAGCGCGATCGACCCTGACGAGACGCACTGCTGAGTGCGGGGCTTCGGCGCCGCTGCCTTGTCCGAGCTGCATCCCGTCGCGAGCACGAGCGCGACGGCGACGGGCAGCACACGCTGGGGTGTGAGCATGGTACGTCTCCGATAGGGTGTCCCGAACGACGAAGCTGACGACAAGCTTACGGCCCGACACCGCATTCTAGGTGCCGGGCCGCGAAAGCGTGAGAGCCAGCTGCCCTAACGGTAGTTACCGAACTTCAGCTCCACCCCGAAGTCCTTGCCGCGCAGCAGCGCGATCGCCTCCTGCAGGTCGTCCCGCGATGGCGAGCTCACCCGCACCTGGTCGCCCTGGATCGCCGCCTGGACCTTCTTCAGCTTGGCGTCCTTGATCGCCGCGGCGACCTTCTTCGCGGTATCGCCGTCGAGCGCGGTCTTCAGCTTGATCTCGCGACGCACGGTGTCTCCGCCCGCCTGCTTGATCTCGCCCACGTCGAGGTTCTTCACCGGGACGTTGCGCTTGATGAGCTTCGACTGGAGGACGTCGAAGAGGGCGCGCATCCGGAAGTCGTCGTCGGCCACGAGGGCAAGCACGTTCTCGGCGCGCTTGAACTCGATCGCCGCCTTCGAGCCCTTGAAGTCGTAGCGCTGGGCAATCTCCTTCTGCGCCTGGTTCACCGCGTTGTCCACTTCCTGAAGATCGACGCCGGTGGTGACGTCGAAGCTGCTGTTCTGGGCCATTGGTTCCGTTCAGCGCATCGCCACGTTGAAGCGCAGCACGCGCGGGTTCGCCTTCGGGTTTCCCGTGTAGTCGGCGGGCATGCGCAGGCTCACGGAGTGCGAGGACGCGAACACCTTCTCGATCGTGAAGCCTTCCTTGCGCAGCCACTCGAGGTCCGCCGCACCGACGCTGTCGCGGAAAACCACATACGCGGGAGTTCCGGACCCCGTCGGCAGGGTGACTCCAGGAGCGGGACTCGTGCCCTGCGCGCCGGTGCTGGCCTGAGGCGTGGGCCGGGACTGCGGAGTGGGCGGCGTCATCGGCTTCTGCCTGGGAATCCTGCGCTCCCTGGCCGCGGCGATTTCGGCGGCGGGCGGCGGCGACGGCGTCTCGCTCGCTCCCGCCGCGGCGGTCGAGCTCTCGCGGGCTGCTGCCGGCGCCGGCTCCGCACGCGCGCTGTCCCTGGCGCCGTTGGACGCGGATCCCGAAGACTGACAGGCCATGGCGGCTGTCGCCGCCATGGCCATCACGACGACCGATGTACGTCGCGTCACGGTTTGGCGCTGCCCTCCGGCAGTGAGATGTCTGCGCTCTTCGTCGTCGTTCCGGCGATCGGCGAGGGCGGTGACGCCATCGGCTGCCCGACGCGGTAGCGCGACACGTCCACCGTGCCGAGCACATAGCTGTGCATGATCAGCGCGTCGGCCGCGGTGAAGCGCCCGTCGCCATCGACGTCGCCGCGTGACAGGTCCAGTCCCGTCGGACAGGCGGCGCCGATCAGGCACTTGTAGGCGGCCTGATAGTCCGCCGCCGTCACGGCGCCGTCCCCATTGAGGTCGCCCCAGCGAAGGGTCAGCGTCCCCGGGGGCGCGAAGGACACGTTGAAGCTCACATTCTGACCGCTCTGCACGATGTTCGTGATCGAGATACCGGACGTGATCGTGTAGCCGTTGGTGTTCGGGAAGGTGCTCGGCGTGAAGCTCGTCGCGTTGCTCGAACCCGGGAAGATGTCGCCGGGACCTCCGCGATAGCCGATGTTGTCCATCCCTGCGCTTCCATCGGCCTCGATCACGTCGATGCCCTTGTGCGTGGTCGTGTTCTGGATGGTGTTCGCGCTCCACCCATTGTTCACCGTATTGCTGTCCACGTGGAAGACCAGCAGCCCGGTGCCGTACAGCGCGACGTCCGATCCGACCTTCTGCCGGTTCTCGAGCAGGAAGTACTCTGACGTCCCCGGAATGTCGATGCGGATGACGGTGCCGCCCGGGCCCTCGTCGGGGGTGAGGGTGATCGATGTGTCGTGGGCGACGGTCACGACGGGTGCCCACCCCATCTGCATCTTCGACCACGCCTCCATGTGCGCCGGGGAGCTCGGGATGTTCCAGTTGCCCGAGCTCATGAGCCCCCATTCCCCGATTCCTTCGTTCTTGCCGTTCGTCGCGTAGAGATCGGGCAGGCCGAAGGCGTGCCCGAACTCGTGCGTGAAGACGCCCATGTCGATCGGCGTCGGCGCGCCGATGCCGCTCGGGCAGTTCAGCGCGGGCTGCATCACGTAGTCCGAGATCTTGATCGGCACGCCCTGCGCGTTGACGTCCTTGGTGACGTACGGGCCGCCGAGATAGGCGTCCACGTAGTAGCGGTGCGACCAGATGTTCTTGTTAGTCGAAGCCGGGCCGCACTCTCCGCCGTACTCCGGCTGCACGAAGGCCACGAAGTCGACGTACCCGTCGCCGTCGCTGTCGTACTGGCTGAAGTCGATCGCCTTGTCGGCCGAGTCGAGCGTCTCCTTGAGCAGCGGTCCGATGTTCGCGCCAAGGCCGTTGTTCGTTCCCTCGTACTGCGTATCGGTGCCGCTGACGTGGATCCAGGGCTGGACCGTCCCGGTCAGCGTGAGCACTCCGCGCGACATCTCGTTGTAGACGTGCGTGACCGTCTCCTGCGAGGTGCTCCCGACGCCGAAGAGCCTCGACTGCAGGATGCCGTAGTCGTAGGGCTGCGACGCCGTGTTCGAGAACATGATCGGCAGCACCGGCACGCGGAACGTCCCGGTCACCGCCGACGCGCGCTGAAGCGTGCTCGCTCCCGAGGCGCTCGTGGTGTTGATGCCGGAGGTGCGCATCGCGGCGCGCTTCTTCTGCGCGCGACGGAGCGACGACTTCCAGGCTCGCCGGAACTCGAACGCGTTCGGGTCCTTCGCCTTCTGCGCGTAGAACGCGTCGGGCACCTTCACGTGGCGCGCCTTCGCCTGCCGGACGATGTCCTGCGCGTGCGCCCTGGGAGCCACGAGTGACACGCCGAGAGCGGCCGCGACGAGCGCGATACGATCGAATCGATTCATCGGAGTCGTCTCCTCAGCGAACGTGCACGGTCGCGCCGACGGAGCCGACGACGCTGTTCCGCAGATCGGTGAACGTGCGCGCGCCGACGAGCGCCGACGAGCCAAGCGTGAACGAGATGTCCTTGCCTGACGCGGCCTGCTTCACGAGGAAGTTCAGCGCGTAGACGCGCGGTCCTCCATCGGGGTTGGACGACTGGTTCTCCGGGAACGACGCCGCCGTCTGCAGCGTGCGCATCGTCTGCCCGAAGACGTTGAAGAACTCCATGTGCGAGTCGGCGCGCGAATAGGTCAGCGCCTTCACGTACGAGGTGTCGTTCCAGCCGAGGTTGGAGACCAGCGAGCCCCACGCCTCGCCGGGCGCGCCGCCGAGGCCGACCGATGCCCAGACGTGCAGGGTGTCCCCGACATTCGCGGTGTCGCGTACGGAGAGATAGACCGCGCGCGACGTGTCGACGGTCGCGGTCGCGAGCTGGCTCACGGAGCCGGCCTTGACGGTGAGCAGCTGCCGCACCGAACCGTCGCCGAGGCTCCACGTGGTGGAAGCCTCACCGTTGGCGTCGGTGGTCACCGTCGACGCGGCGACGTTCCCGAAGCCGCGGGTGACGGTGAAGGTCACTGAGGTGCCGGCGATCGCGTTGCCACGCGAGTTGGTCACCCGCGCGACCAGTGGCGCCGGAAGCGAGGCGCCTGGCGTCCCGACCTGCCCCTCGCCCGACTTCAGTGTGATCGCCGCCGGAGTGTTGTTGTTGGCCGGCTTCGTCGGGCTATCGCTGCACGCGGCGGCGATGGCGAGCACGAGCAGAGAGACCGCTGGGAGCGGTCCACGAGTACGAGTCAGCACGGTACCTCGGGGGAGAATGCGTCAGTGGGCAAGGCTTCCGGCCCTGCCCGTGGCCGTGACTCCGTGACTTTCGGCGATCAGCAGTACACCATAAAGGTAGTTTCGCTGCGCGGCGCGACCAGTTAGCTGGATCACCGCTTTGCGAGACACCTTGACCGATCACTCAGCCGAGGAAGGACTCCAGCGCCCGCGCCCGGCTCACGTGACGAAGGCGGGAGAGCGCCTTCTCCTTGATCTGACGCACCCGCTCGCGGGTGATGCTCAACAGCGCGCCGATCTCCTCGAGCGTCATCGGCTCCTCGCCATCGAGGCCGAAGTAGAGGCGGAGGATCTTCGACTCGCGCTCCTTCAGGTGCGAGAGCGCCTCCTCGATGGACTCGGTGAGGGCCTTCTCGAAGGTCTCTTCGTCGGGCGTCGGGTTGACGGTGTCGGCGAGATAGTCGAGGAGCCGGTTGTCCTCGCCCGGGCTCAGGGGCGCGTCGAGGGAGAGGTGGGTCTGCGAGATCGACATCGTCTTCGCGACCTCTTCCTCGGTGATGTCCATCCCGCTCGCGATCTCGGCGTGCGTCGCCTCGCGGCCGAGCTCCTGGAGGAGCGCGCTGGCGCGCTTCCCGATGCGATGCAGCGTCCCGGCGCGGTTGAGCGGCACGCGCACGATGCGGGACTGCTCGGCCAGCGCCTGGAGGATCGCCTGGCGGATCCACCAGACAGCGTACGAGATGAACTTGATCCCCTTCGTCTCGTCGAACTTGTGAGCGGCGCGGATCAGGCCGAGGTTGCCCTCGTTGATCAGGTCGGAGAGCGACACGCCCTGGTTCTGATACTTCTTCGCGACCGAGACGACGAAGCGCAGGTTGGAGCGGACGAGCGTGTCGAGAGCCTCCTGGTCGCCCGTGCGGATGCGCTGGGCGAGCGCGACCTCGTCCTCGCGCGTGATCAGCGGATAGATGCTGATGTCGCGGAGGTACTGATCGAGCGATCCTTCTTCCGAGCCGGACTTCTTGTGCGACGAGGTAGAGGCCATACGACCTACGGCTCCCGGCGATGATAGACTTGCCGCGGTGCGGCGGGACCAGTGAATCCGACTCAGGTGCTGCGCGCTTCGTGCCTGACGTTCACGCCGCCGGCGCCCGGCGGCATCCAGGAATGCAGACGACCGTCAGCGGATCCGTTCGCCGAGGCGGGCCCACCGGACGGCGGAGAGCCAGCGGAAATCGGCGCCGCTGTCGGGCGCGAAGCTGTAGTACACCACCAGCGGTCGACCACGCACGTTCTCCGCTGGGACGAAGCCCCAGTAGCGGCTGTCCTCGGAGTTGTCGCGGTTGTCGCCGAGCGCGAAGTACTTCCCTGCTGGGACGACCAGCGGTCCCCAGTTGTTTCGTGTCGGATGATCGCCGAAGCCCGCGGCCTCGGCGGTGCGGACGAGGTAGGGCCGCTGCCAGCCGAACTGCTCGTTGCCCGGGTCAAGGCCGGGGTCCGAGTGCACGACGTACGGCTCGCTGATGACTACCCCGTTGCGGAGCAGCGTCCCCTCGCGCATGGAGAGCGTATCGCCGGGAAGGCCGACGAGTCGCTTCACGTAGGTCTTCGTCGCATCCAGCGGATACTCGAAGACGATGACGTCACCCCTCGCCGGCGTGCGATAGCCCGGAAGCCGCCGGCGGAGGAAAGGGATCTCCGCGCCGTAGGCGAGCTTGTCGACGAGGAGGAAGTCGCCGGGGAGCAGCGTCCGCTCCATGCTTCCCGAGGGGATCTTGAACGCCTCGACGAAGAAGGCGCGGACGAAGAGGAAGACGAGCACCGCGATGGTGAACGTCTGGGCCCACTGCCAGAGCATGCCGAGCACGCCGCCGCGCCGGTTGACGTTGCGCAGCGCCTGACGCTTGCTCTCGTCGGTGATCCGGGGCGATCCCACCGGCGTCGGCGTCGGGACGGTCATCGCCGCTCCTCGTCGCTGACGACGCTCACCGACGCGCCTAACGCTGCGACGGCCTTCTCGAGCTGCGCGCGCGCCGACGGGGCGACGCGCACGGTGGCGACGTTGTGCAGCCCGGACGACGCGATGCCGATCTCCCCGAGCTCGACGCCTTCGCGGGCGAGCGCGCCGCGCAACCGTGAGGCGAGGTCCGGCATCGACCGCGCCGTGACGGCGGCCACCATCGTCCCGCTGCGCGCGGGGACGACCGCGGGGGCGCGCTCGAGGGCGGCGAGGACACTTCCGACCGCCGCGTCGACGGCGGCGTGCGACACGCCGCGCCCTTCCACCCGGTGCGCGACGCGGTCGGCGAGCGTGCGATGGAGATCGTCCGAACGCGCGGAAGACATCACC
>JABFXM010000036.1 GCA_013361745.1 Gemmatimonadaceae bacterium
CGGCTCGGGCAAGTCGAGTCTCGTCAGCCAGGCGCTTGTCGAGCTGGTGTCACGCCACCTGGGCCACGAGCCGGAGATCGAGACCGAGGAAGGCGAGGAGCTCGAGCACGACGCGCCGACGACGAGCGGTCACATTGTCTCGGGAATGGAGCGCATCAAGCGCCTCGTGCGCGTCGACCAGAAGCCGATCGGTCGTACCCCGCGCTCGAACCTCGCGACGTACACGGGACTCTTCGACCACGTGCGCCGCATCTTCGCCGCGACGAAGACGGCGAAGGCGCGGCACTACGACGTCGGGCGCTTCTCGTTCAACGTCGCGAAGGGACGCTGCGAGAACTGCGAGGGGGAGGGCTTCGTCTGCGTCGAGCTGCTCTTCCTGCCGAGCGTGTACGCGCCCTGCCCCGTCTGTCACGGCACGCGCTACAACGCGAAGACCCTCGAGGTCGAGTATCGCGGGAAATCGATCGCCGACGTGCTCGGCCTCACCGTGGACGCGGCGTGGGAGTTCTTCGCCGACGAGCCGCACGTGCATCGGGCGCTCACGGTGCTGCGCGAGGTCGGCGTCGGCTACCTGCGACTGGGCCAGCCGGCGACGGAGCTGTCCGGGGGCGAGGCGCAGCGCATCAAGCTCGCGACCGAGCTGCAGCGGATGCAGCGCGGCAACTCGCTCTACGTCCTCGACGAGCCGACGACGGGGCTGCACCCGAGCGACGTCGACAAGTTGATGACGCAGCTCCACGGCCTCGTCGACGCGGGGAACACGGTGATCGTGGTCGACCACCACATGCGCGTCGTCGCGGGGAGCGACCGCGTGATGGACATCGGTCCCGGCGCGGGGGACGAAGGTGGCCGCGTCGTCGCGTTCGGGACGCCGGCCGAAGTGGCGCGGGCGCGGGGAAGTCGCACCGCGCCGTATCTCGCCCGCGCGCTGACTGATTAGGGCGCGGACCTCAGCAGCGTTTTCCTCGCGGGCTCACCTCGACGCCGATCCCCAACGTCCACGGTGCTAGGCGGCGCATCCCGTGCTCGAAGGGGACGCGCAGCGACAGGCTCGGTCGGAACGCGCCCAGGACGATGCTCGCCGCGCCTGTCGCGACATGACTCGACCGCTCGCCGAAGGGTCCGTCGCTCGTCGTCGCCAGACGACCCGTGAGCGCCCCGGCGAGGCGCAGCCGCTCGATCTCATGCGACGTCGACACCCCGTAGTCGATGAGCGTATGGTTGCCGACGCCGCTGTACGCGTTCGAGAAGATCTGCGTCACGCCGAGGCGCAGCCGGCCGACGTCGTGCTCCCGACGCGCCACGACGTTGCCCGCGATGCTCACCGAATTCGAGTTCGGCAGGAACGCCTCGAGTCGCTCGGGATCGGCGATCGTACCGACCGTCGTCGAGAGGACCGCGTCGTCGCTCGTCGCCGGGAGTCGCGCGCCGATCTCACCGACGAAGGCAGTCGGCTCCAGCGAATCGCCGAACCGGAGGCCCAGATACCAGTTCCCCATCGACGCGTCCGCATACTCCGGCGTCGTCGCGGTGGCCGGCATCTTCGCCCGTGCGAACGGAACCTCGAAGGCGAACGCGACCCGCTCCCCCACGGGAAGGATCGCCGAGAAGAAGCGCGCGCCCGAGATCGCCGTGATGCCGGACGCGTTCGCGAAGTGCGGATGCCACCATTCGACGCGCATGTGCATCCCAGAGTCGACCGGCGACCAGATCGTCTGCGCGCCGGCAGGAAGGCAGGGGAGTGAGGAGAGTAAGGAGAGTAAGGAGAGTGAAGAGAGTAAGGCACGGCTGTTCCTTACTCCCCTTACTCTCCTCACTCCCCTTACTCCCCTCACTTGAACTCGTACTCCAGGCTCAGCCCGAGCATCCACGGCACGAAGTCGCGGATGTCCTTGTCGAAGGGGAGACGGACCGAGACGCCGGGGCGGAAGCCGCCTAACGCGACGCTGGCCATCCCGGTCGCGAAGTGATTGGAGCGCTCGCTGAAGCTGCCGTTTCCGCTCGCGGCATACATGCCGGTGAGGGCGCCGCCGAATCGGAACAGCTGGACGTCCGTGCTCGCCTGCGCGCCGTAGTCGATCAGTGTGTTGTTCCCGCCGTTGCTCTTGCTCGCCATCAGCTGGGATACGCCGACCCGGATCCGGGCACTGCTCGTCGGACGCCGGATGACGATGTCCCCCGCCGCGGAAAGGGTGTTCGTCTTCGGGATGAAGGCGTCCATCCGTTCCGGCTCGCCGAGGAGCCCGACGATGATCGCCTCCAGCTTGCTCTCGCTCGTCGCGGCCAGTCGGAGCCCGAGCTCGCCGACGAAGCTCGTCGGCTTGTTCAGCGCGCCGACCTGCAGCCCGAAATACGGATTGCCCATCGTGCTCTCGCTGTGGTTCGCCCCCGAGAACGGGTCGTCGATCGTCGCGCGCGCGTATGGCAGCTCGAAGTTGATCGCCAGCCTCTGGTCGATGGGAAAGGCGAGCGAGAAGAACAATGGCCCCGAGCTGCTCGATGGCGCGCCGATGTTGTCCTTGAAGTGCGCGTGCCAGAACTCGGCGCGGACGGTCGTGCGGTGGTCGAGCGGCGTCCAGATGGTCTGGGCTCGCGCCGCGCCGGCGGCGGCCGGGAGAAGCGCCAGCGCGAGGAGGAGCTGCGTGGTGCGTTTCATCGGATGCGGGGTTCGGGGGAAAACCTCGACGGCGACCGATCGCTCCGCACGAACGCCGCGACCCAGAGCCCGCCTAACGCGGCGATGACCCCCGTGAGCATTGACGCCAGCGAGCGACGGCGCGGACTCGGCACGGGCGTCATTCTAATGCCCCGCCCCCGGAGCGCCAACCCGGAAGCGCCGCGTCGAGCGCGGCACGCATGCGTCGGACGTGCGATCCCTCCCAGTATACGCGGCCGCAGCCGGGACAGCGGCGCACCGGCCCTGGCAGATCACGTGACGCTGGCGGAACGAGCGTCGCGCGCTCCTCCGCGCTCGCCGGCTCGAGTGGAGTGTTGCAGAGCAGGCAGCGGAGAAACAGCTCCGTCGGCGGCCGCAGGCCTAACGTCCGGACGACGGCTCGCAGCTGCTCGAGCGGCGCATCCGCCTGGATCTCCAGCGCCGCGGCGGGACGCAGCTCGCGCAGCAGGTGACGGTCGCGGGTCAGGAGCACTCGCTGCTCGGCCCGCGCCAGCGCGACGAGGGCGTGGTCGGAGAGCCGCTCGTCGTAGACAGTGTCGAAGCCGAGCGCGCGCAGCCAGCGCGCGAGGCGGCCGAGCATCGCGTCCGCGACGAAGCGCGGATCGTTGCCGGACGCGGGACCCCTCAGTCCTCGTCGTCCTCCGGCCAGGGCGCGAGATTCACCACGCGCGCCGGGAGCAGCTTGGCCAGCGCGTCGGCGACGATCGCGCGATGACAGTGCGCCGCGTCGGCTTCGAAGCAGAGCAGGCAGACCGTGCGCCCAGCGCGAACCAGATCCGCGACCTGCGCGAGCTGCGCCTGCGCCTCCTCGGTCGCGAGCTGCTCGCGGAAGATCCGCTGCCTCTCGGCCGTGTTCCCGGCCCGCGCCGCGGCGCGGCCGTCGGCGGGCGTTCCGAGCGCGCGGAGGTGCAGATAGTCGATCCCGACGCTCGCGAGGTTCGCCGCGAGCGCGGTCTTCGCGAAGCCGGGACGCCGCGAGCTCGCGACCGCGCGCACGTCCACCAGCAGCTCGATCTTCCCCTCGCGCAGCGCGTCGAGAAAGCGCGGCACGGACGCCCCCTCGTACCCGATCGTGGCGATCTGCTTCATGGGCTAAATTTCGACCATGTCGTCATCCGCCGCGACCCCTCCCGTTCCGCCGACGCCGTACGAGCAGATCGGCGGCGACGCCGGCATCCGCCGCATCGTCGACCGCTTCTACGACCTGATGGACAGCGCGCCCGAGGCAGCCACCGTCCGCGCGCTGCACGCGAAGAGCCTCAAGGCGTCGCGCGAGAAGCTGTACATGTTCCTCACCGGGTGGACCGGCGGGCCGCAGCTCTACATCGAGAAGCACGGGCATCCGCGCTTGCGCGCCCGCCACCTTCCCTTCCCGATCAGCCTGCGCGAGCGGGACGAGTGGCTCTGGTGCATGGACCGCTCGCTCGACGAGCACGAAATGCCCGGTGCGCTGCGCGAGCAGCTGCGGGCGAAGCTGCATGCGCTCGCCGACCACATGCGCAACCAGCCCGGTTAGGCGGTCGGCGCGTCGCTCGCGGTCGAGTCGCCCTCTTCGGCCGACACGGGATTGCCGTTCTCGTCCACCGCGCCTTCCTGGTCGCGCTCCTGCTTGCGGAGACGGCGATCCTCGCGCTTCGCCTCCTTCTTCGCCTTCCGGTCCTGCTCCTTCTTCCGCTTCTCGAATCCGTAGTTGGGGGCTCGGGCCACAGTCGGGGAGACTCCGCTCCAGTCGTTCCATCGAGGTGAGACACGCGCTTCCGAACGGGGGATCCGGGCGGACGCGTCTCGTAAGGTACCACCCGGACCGGCACGCCGGATATGGCGCTCCCCTTGCAAATGTCGATCGGGGAAACGGTCACCACGCATGGAAGAGGAGACAGCATGGCAACATCGAGAGACGGGCGTGACACACGAGACCCGGCCGATGCCGCGGCGGAGACGCGGGAGCCCGAGGAAGCCGCGCGAGTGCGCGCCGAGGACGACGCCGAGACGCGCATCCGGCAGGACGAGGCGAGCCGCGGGCTTAACGACGCGGCGCGCACCCTCGACGAGACCCGCCGCCGCCTGCGGAATACCGGTGGCGCGGTCGACGCGACCGATCGCGCGGTCGAGCGCACCGGTGAGCTGGTCCGGGACGTCGCCGAGGGAGCGCGGACGCTGCGCGCCGACACCGAGAAGACCGCCGAGCGCACGCGCGAGCTCCCGTCGCGCGACGACCCCAACTCCCCGCGCGGCTAGCGCGCCGCCCAGCCGAGGTCGAAGAAGTCGACCGCGCCGGTCTCGATCGAGTACTCCGCGCCGACGACGAGCAGTCCCGAGTCGTCGATGAGCTGCTCGAGCAGCGCGGAGCCGTGGCGCAGGTGGTCGACCGAAGCGCGGATGTTCGCGCGCACCGCCTGCCGGTGCAGCGCGGTCAGGTCGTTCCGGAGCTCGGTCTCGAACAGCCCCTGCACCGACGGACGCACGCGGTCCACGATCGAGCGCAGGTTGCGCGACTGGTTCTCCGTCGGCCGCTGCAGCTCCTGGATCGCCGCCGTGACCGCGCCGCACTGCGAGTGGCCGAGCACGACGACGAGCCGCGTCGCAAAGGCCTCCGCTGCGAACTCCACGCTCCCTACCTGCGAGGGCGCGACGATGTTGCCGGCGACGCGGATGACGAACAGGTCCCCGAGCCCCTGGTCGAAGACGATCTCCGCCGGCACCCGCGCGTCGGAGCAGCCGAGGATGATCGCGAACGGCTGCTGCACCGTCGTCAGCTCGAGACGCCGCCCCTGATGGAGGAGCGAGTCGGGATCGCGAAGGGCCGCGGTGAACCTGCGGTTCCCCTCGCGCAGGCGATCGAGTGCTTCGCGCGCCGGGATCATGGGTCGTCGTGTCGGGTTCGGGTTGCGGTGTGACGGCTCGTTCCCGTCCAAGCTAGCCGGGTTCGCGGCCAAGGGAACCCTCGGCCCCGCCTAACGTCGCAGCGCCGGCAGCACCGTCGCCCCGAACGCCTCGATGTACTGCTCCTGGTTCTTCCCGGCGTTCATGATGTAGACCGCGTCCACGCCGAGGGGCTCGTACACCGAGAGCCACTCGGCGTGCATCGCGAGATCGGACGAGACGCGGACCTGCCGCGCGACCTCGTCCACCGTCACTCGCTCCGTCGCGGCCGCGAACTGCGCCGGCGTGCGCAGCTCGGGCAGCACCGCGCCACCGAGCACGCTCTGCCGCCACTGCCAGTGCGCCTGCTCGCGCGCGGCGCTCTCCGTCGGCGCCCACGACACCACGTGCTGCAGGTAGACGGGCTTGCCCTCGCCGCCATGCGCGCGGAACGCGTCGATCACTTCGCGCACGTGGTCCGCCTCGCCGCCGATCGTACAGAGACCGTCCGCCCACGCTGCGACCGCCGCCGCCGTCTCCGGGCTGAGCGCGGCGCCGAAGAGCAGCGGTGCCTCGCGAGGACGCGAGTAGAGCGTCGCCTGCTCGACCACGACGCGCCCGTGATGCGTCACCGTCTCCCCGCGCCAGAGCCGCTTGATCACCTCCGCGCTCTCCGCGAGTCGCGCCGTCCGCTCGTCCTTCGGCGGCCAGGGGAGACCCGTGATCCCTTCGTTCAGCGCTTCCCCGCTCCCGATCGCGAGCCAGATGCGGCCGGGAAACATCACCCCGAGCGTCGCCGCCTTCTGCGCGAGGATTGCCGGATGGTAGCGCCATCCCGGCGCGCTCACCGTTCCGAAGGAGAGCGACGTCGCCTGCAGCGCGGCGCCGAGCCACGCCCACGCGTAGCCGCTCTGTCCTTCCTCCGGTAACCATGGATGGAAGTGATCGGAGCACATCCCGCCCTCGAACCCCGCTGCCTCCGCGGCGCGGACGTACGAGAGCAGACGGTCGGGCGCGTGCTGCTCGTGCGACGCGTGATATCCGTATCGGGTCATCGCCCGGCGTCAGGCGAGACCCGTGCCGCTCGGCAGGCTACCGTTCGTCGCGCAGGTCGACGAGCTCTCCGACCGTCCACGACTTCAGCTCCGGGCGCGACTCGAGCCAGGCTCGCACCGCGGAGCGGTCGCTGTCGGTGGCCTGCGACGCCTCGCTGGTGATGGTGCAGCGGTACGGCGGGCCGCTCTCGTCGCCCGAGAGGCCGCGACTCTCGAGCAGCTCCCGCCACTGCACGAGCAGCCGTTCGCGCTCGGCCGGCACGAGCCCCGCCTGCAGTGCCATCTCGACATGGAAGCCGTACGCCGGGCAGGGCGCGGTCATTCGTCGCGTACCGTCATTGGCCCGTCCGCAGCGCGGCGATGAAGGCGTCGGGCTCGTCGAGGCAGAGCGCGATCCGCTGCACCGCCCGGCGCACCCCGCCCACGAGCCGCAGCGTCACCGGCGTGGCCAGCGTGATCAGAACGTTAGGCTGCGCCGGCTTCGTGAGATTGACGTATCCCGCCGCCTCCGGCGTGCCGGACACGGGGAGCTCGCGCCAGGTCGGACGCGTCGCCGCCGCGATCGCATCGCGCGCGATCCGCCCGTGCGCCCGCCTGCCGACCGCGAGCTCGAGCGCCGCGCCGTCCACCCCCACCGCGCCGCGACCGAGCGCGCGATAGTCGAGCGCCAGCCAGACGAGCACCGAGACGCTGCTCGCGGTGAGCAGCCACGCGGCCACGGGGTGACGGCTCGCGATCCAGAGGTGCAGCACCACCGTCTCGACCACGATCGCCGCGCCGAGGCCGATGGCGAGGCTCGCCGAGCGCGCGTCGCGCATGGAGAAGCTCGTCATGCGCTCGCCGCGAGCAGGACGGCCCGACGCATTC
>JABFXM010000362.1 GCA_013361745.1 Gemmatimonadaceae bacterium
CAGCGCGTTCGAGGGGCTCGTCAGCTGGCGGGTGACGACGAGAAAGCCGACGGTGTCTCGCGCGCTGGCGCCGAGCACGGGCACGGTGATGTCGTATTGCGCGCCGCCCGGGACGAGCTCGATCGGGCCGACGCTGCGCGCGCCCGGTGGGAGCCAGCCCGCTGCCTCTCCCTCGGCCGCGGCGAGCCACTCGCTGGTCACGCCGTGGGCGGAGTCCGCCGCGAGAAGCGCGCGCCCGTCGCGGGCGAAGACGCCGATGGCGACCACCTGGGCGGCACGCGCGTGCTCGCGGGCGAACGTGTCGCGGAAGCCTTCGATGGTCGAGGCGGCGAGGGGGCGCGCGAGCACCGCTCGCGTGATCGAGTCGCTCGCGACGCGCTCCACCTCGCGTCGCACGCGTGCGCCCGACTCGTCCAGCGCGGCGCTGATCCGCTGCGCCGCGCTCGCCGCCCGCTCGCGCGCCGCGGCGAGGAGCACGGTGCGCATGTCCAGATACGCGATCGTGCACAGGCCCGCGACCGCGACGGCGAGCACCGTCGCGAAGAGCACCGGGAGTCTGCGGCGCAGCGGTTGGAGGAACGGGAGCACGGAGGGACGGATGCCGGGCGAATGGAAATGCGAACGAGCCGCAAAGCCGCGGCCCGTCCGCTCCGGAGAGGGACGCGTCCGCGGAAGGAGAGTCACGGGGCGGCCGGCCGCGATGAAGGAACCGTCATGGACGTCTCCGCGCCACCGCCTAACGCGCGCCCGGCGGCCGGGGCGCGGGACAGGGTCGAGTCCGCTCCCCGGCGGCGAAATCGTCCTCGCACATCGGGCAACCGGGCGGTACCTTGGTGAACCCCATGTCCGCACCGGCCCAACCCTCGCGATGCCCCGATCCCCGCGCGGCGTCGATACCCGACGACCCGGAGCTCCGTGCCGTCGAGGACCAGCTCGGCGCCTGGCTCGCGGCGCGTTCGATCGACGATGGCGTCGAGGACGAGGAGACGCGGTGCCTCGTCCGCGCGCTCGTCACGCGGCTGCACACGCTTGGCTGCCCGCCCGAGATGATGCTCGTGCATCTCAAGCAGGTGCTGACACCGCTCGGGCTCGACGAGCAGCCATCGCCGCGGCGGAGGCCGCAGGTCGAGCGGCTGCGCGAGGCGCTGGTGCTGATGGCGATCGAGGAGTACTTCGGGTATCGCCGCCCGCGCGGACGTTAGGCAGGCGAGCGAGCCCGCTTCCATGCTCACGACGGCCACTGCCCAGGAGGAGACGCGATGAGACGCAAGGGTGAACGCGAGATCCCGGACTTCTCGCCCAAGCACAAGGCGGCGCCGCACGGCGTCGAAGCCGAGCGGAAGATGTCGAAGGCGACGCATCCGTCGCGCGGGCCGGCGCCGAAGCCGCAGGCCACCTCGGCGAAGTCGGGCCGGCGCGGGCAGTGAGCGCCTAACGCTTCACCGGCGCGCGCTTCGCCGTCCAGCTCGGCGACACCCGCGGCCCCTCCCCCGTCCAGTGGAGGGGATCGACGCACAGCTGGCGCACCGTGAGCGACTCGTTCCAGGCGTGGTACACGACCCAGTCGTTGCCATCGGGACCGGTGACGATGGAGTGGTGGCCCGGACCGCGGACGTGCCCAGGGACGCCGTGCAGCACGCGCGCCGAGCGTCCCTGGCCGAGGTACGGACCCGTCACCTTGTCGGCGACCGCGTAATCGACGCCGTAGTTCGGCGTCTGCCAGTTGGAGCCGCTGTAGAAGCAGTAGTAGCGGCCGCGGTGCCGGCGCACGTACGGCGCCTCGATGGTGTGCCAGTCGAAGGTCGCGTCGTAGACGTCCATGCGACGGTTCGCCTGGTAGAGCGTCCACGGGTAGTGCGCGCGCAGTACGGTGCGGCAGTCGCCGGCGAGCTTCGTCATCCCGTCGAGCCGATCCATCGCCAAGCCGGTGCCCGGGTGATGGCCGCCCTCGGTGTTCGGGTAGTTCCGCGCGTAGAAGAGATACCACTTCCCGTCGGTGTCGCGGAACGGATGCGGGTCGATGGTGAAGCGGTTCCCGGTGCAGTCGACGAGCGGGGTGCCGGTGTCCGTGTATGGTCCCTCGGCGCGCGCGCTGGTCGCGACATGGATCGCGAACTTCTCCTCCTCGACGCCGCCCATCGCGTAGTAGAGGTAGAAGGTCCCGTTGTCGAAGGCGACCTCGGGTGCCCAGTACTCGTAGCGCGGATCGGGATCGGGAGGGGTGAGCGCGCCGCCGAGCTCCTCCCAGCTCACGAGATCGCGCGAGCGGAGCAGGGTGAAGATGCGCCCGTCCGCCTTGCGGTCCTTGCCGGTCGTGCCGAAGGCATAGTAGACGCCCTCGTGCAGCAGCACTCCCGGATCGGGCATCGAGCCCGCGTACACCGGATTCGTGTACGTCTTCGGGGGCGCGATCGCGCCGAGGAAGGGGCGCGCGTCGAACACGCCGAAGGCGCCAAGTCCGACGCCGGCACCGAGCGTCCTGAGAAAATCGCGGCGTGAAGGAGAGTCGGTCATCTGCATCCTCGGCGAGAGCTTCGTGAAGCGGGCGTTAGAACTACGACGCAGTCCGAGGGGGGCGCAAGTGGATGCGCGAGCCGGGGTGGCATCGGATCGCTCCGTGAGGCGCGGGAGCTCCTCGCGTTACGAGCCGACGATTGCCCTCGTAACTCAAACACGAAGGACGACCGTTGCCGGAGCAATCAGAGCCCCGGCATGAGGAGCACGACCTCACGCGGAACGTTCCGATGCCAATTGCGACACGCGCCCTCGAGCGACTAGCCGAACGCGCGCCCAGCGCTCATCTTCGACCGCGGTTCACTCAGGAGCATCGGTTGAGCGACGACACCACCTTCGACGCGATCGTCGTCGGGTCGGGGATCTCGGGGGGATGGGCGGCGAAGGAGCTCTGCGAGAAGGGGCTGAAGACCCTCGTCCTCGAGCGGGGGCGCAACGTCGAGCACATCAAGGACTATCCCACGGCGAACCTGATGCCCTGGCAGCTGCCGCATCGGGGCGCGGTGCCGCTGAAGATGACTCGGGACAACCCGCTCATCAGCAAGGCGGCGGGATACGGCGAGGACACGGCGCATTTCTTCATCAAGGACGCCGACCACCGGTACGTGCAGGAGAAGCCCTTCGACTGGATCCGCGGCTACCAGGTCGGGGGCAAGTCGCTCATCTGGGGACGCGCCTGCCAGCGGTGGAGCAGACACGAGTTCGTCGCGCCGGAAAAGCTCGGCTACGGGATGAACTGGCCGATCACGTACGACGACGTCGCGCCCTGGTACTCGCACGTGGAGAAGTTCATCGGCGTCTGCGGGAGCGCCGATCATCTCGACGCGATGCCCGACGGTGAGTTCCTCCCGCCCTTCGATCTCGACTGCGCGCAGGCGCACATGCGCGACGCGCTGCACGCGCACTACGGGAACCGCCACCTCGTGCAAGGCCGGTGGGCGCACCTCTCCAAGCCGAATCCGATCCACCTGCAGCAGGGTCGCGGCACCTGCCAGGCGCGCAACCTCTGCATGCGCGGCTGTCCCTACGGCGGGTACTTCAGCTCGAACTCGTCGACGATCCCGTGGGCGATGAAGACGGGGAACCTCACGATCCGCCCCGACTCGGTCGTCCATTCGATCATCTACGACGCGCGGAAGGGGCGCGCCACCGGCGTCCGCGTCATCGACGCGAAGACGCACCAGGTGCACGAGTTCCAGAGCCGCATCGTGTTCATGAACGCGTCGGCGCTGAACACGAACCTCATCCTCCTGAACTCGACGTCGTCCCGCTTCCCGCACGGACTCGGCAACGACAACGGGCTGCTCGGCCGCTACGTCTGCCATCAGAGCTATCGCGCGGCCGGGGGCGGGACGCTCGACGGGATGACGGACCAGTACGTCTACGGCCGCAATCCGACCGAGGCGATCCTCGTCAACTTCCGGAACGTCGGCAAGCAGGACGCCGACGCCGATTTCGTCGGTGGCTACACGTCCTTCGTCGATGGCTATCGCACGCGCGGCGTGGCCATTGACGACGACGTCGGCCCCGATTACAAGGACGCGCAGACGAGGCCCGGCACGTGGGGGATCTGGATGTACATGCAGGGTGAGACGATCCCGAAGGAAGCGAACCACGTGCGGCTGCACGAGACGAGGAAGGACCAGTGGGGGATCCCGCTGCTCGTGACGTCGGTCGGCTACGACGACAACGACGAGAAGATGATCGCCGACTGGCGGAAGCAGGCGGAGGAGATGCTCGCGGTCGCCGGGTGCAAGAACATCGAGACCCACGACACCAAGTGGGCGCCGGGACTCGACATCCACGAGATGGGCGGCTGCCGGATGGGGCGCGACCCGAAGACATCGATGCTCAACGCGTGGAACCAGATGCACGCGGTGCCCAACGTCTTCGTCACCGATGGCGCGTGCATGACCTCGACCGGCAACCAGAGCCCGTCGATCCTCTACATGACGCTCACCGCGCGCGCGACGAACCACGCCGTGGACGAGCTGAAGCGGCAGAACCTCTGAGCGGAGCGACGCGATGCCCCCGATGAACCGGCGCGACGCGCTGAAGGCGACGACGCTGACGTTAGGCAGCCTCCTCCTCGCGACGAACGGCGTGCTCGCCGCCTGCGACCGCGCCCCCGCGCGCGCGACGAACGGCGTCCTCGACGCCGACGAGCAGGACCTCGCCGAGGAGATGGCCGACACGCTCCTGCCGACGACGCCGAGCTCCCCCGGCGCGAAGGCGGCGGGGATCGCGCCGTTCATGAACGTGCTGCTCACCGACTGCTACCCGCCCGAGCAGCAGCGGCTCGTGCGTGACGGGCTGCGGAAGTTCGGCGACGACGTCGGTCGCGATTTCGCGAGGAAGCCGCGCGTCGAGCGCGAGGCGATCCTTCGCGACCTGTCGTCGAAGGCGAAGGCCGCCTCCCCCGCCCCGCACTGGTTCGCGATCTTTCGCGAGGTCGCACTGCGCTCGTACTTCACCTCGGAAGTCGGGATGACGAAGGCGCTGCGCTATTCGCTCGTCCCCGGGAAGTGGGTCGGATGCACTCCGCTGAAGGCGGGACAGCCGGCCTGGGGATGACGCTCTCGCAGGGGTCGGGGGTCAGGGGTCCGCAACGGCGATGAGGAGCAGCTCTTCGCTCCTCCCTCGTCGCTCATCCTGCCGACCCCGGACCCCCGACCCCTTCCATAAACCACGAACACCAGAATTGAATGTCTAAAGTACGGATCGGCATCATCGGCTCGCGCTTCCAGGCGGACTGCATCGCGCACTCCGTGAAGATGATGCCGGACGAGATGGAAGTCGTCGCCGTCGCCTCGCCGACGCCGGGGAACGCGGAGAAGTTCGCGCGGCAGCACGGCATCCGCGCGGCGTACACCGACTACCGTGAGCTGCTGCGCGATCGCGACGTGGACATGGTGTCGATCACCGCGCCCAACCGGCTGCACGCGCAGATGACCATCGACGCCGCCGCCGCGGGGAAGCACGTCGTCTGCGAGAAGCCGCTCTGCGTCACCCTCGAGGAGGCGGACGCGATGATCGAGGCGTGCGACCGCGCCGGCGTCCTCCTGCTCTACGCCGAGGAGCTCTTCTTCGCGCCGAAGTACGTGAAGGCGAAGCAGATGGCGGACGAGGGCGCCTTCGGCCGCGTACATCTCGTGAAGCAGGGGGAGAAGCACAACGGACCGCACTCCGACTGGTTCTGGGATGTCAACCAGTCCGGCGGCGGCGCGCTCATGGACCTCGGCTGCCATGGCATCGCCTTCTGCTGGTGGTTCCTCGGCAAGCCTGAGGTGAAGAGCGTCTACGCGCAGCTCGCGACGCAGACGCACGGCGACCGCACGCAGGGCGACGACGAGGCGATCACGATCATCGAGTTCGCGAACGGCGCGTTAGGCATCGTCGAGAACAGCTGGAATCGCCCCGGCGGGATGGACGACAGCATCGAGGTGCTCGGCGACAAGGGCCAGACCTACGCCGACATGCTGATGGGGAACGCGCTGCCGACGTACTCCGAGGTCGGCTTCGGCTACGCGGTCGAGAAGGCGGGATCGACGAAGGGATGGACGTATCCCGTCTTCGAGGAGCACTGGAACTACGGCTTCCCGCAGGAGATGCGGCACTTCGCGCGCTGCGTGCGCGGGAAGGAGACGCCGATCTCCGACGGCCGTACCGGCCGCGTCGTGCAGGAGGTGCTCTACGCCGCGTACGCGTCGGCGGGGCTCGGTCGCAAGGTGACGCTTCCCTTCCGTCCACAGGGGATCGCGAAGCCGATCGACCTCTGGAAGAAGCCGGAGCTGGCGCGAGACGCGCGCTGAATGCGGCTCGTCGCCGCCGCCGACATCGGGGGGACGCGGACGAAGCTCGGCATCGTCGGGGAGAGCGGCGAGGTCCTGCGGCGCACCACGATCTCGACGCCGCGACTCGGCGAGCCTCGTGATCTCGTCGCCGGGATCTCGTCGATGCTGACGCGCATGGTCGACGCGGTGGACGCACCCGTCGCCGGCGTCGGCGTCTCGGTCGCGGGCTTTCTCGACGCGGAACGCGAGGCCATGGTCGGCAACGCGAACCTCCCCGCGCTCTGCGAGTTTCCGCTGCGCCGCGCGCTCGCCGACGCGTTAGGCCTCGACTGCCGGCTCGAGGTGGACTCGAACGCGGCGGGGATCGCCGAGTATCGGCTCGGGGCCGGGCGCGGCGCGCGACGATTGCTGTCCGTCACCGTCGGCACGGGGCTCGGCGGCGCCGTCATCGTCGACGGCGTCCTCCTTCGATATACCGGTGCCTGCGCGGGCGACCTCGGCCACGTCATCGTCGACCGCGATGGGCGACGCTGCAGCTGCGGCGCCCGCGGCTGCCTCGAGGCGATGGTGTCGTCGTCTGCGCTCTCGGAGCGCGCGGGCGGATTGCCCGTACGCGAGGTCATCGGCCGCGCGCGCGCGCACGACTCGCCGGCGCTCGGCGCGCTCGAGGAGACCGGATGGTGGCTCGGGCTCGGGCTCGCCTCGCTCTCCCCGCTCTTCGCTCCGGATCGCATCGTCGTCGGAGGAGGGGTCGCGGCCGCGGGAGACCTGCTCCTCGGCGCCACCCGCGCGAGCTACCGCGAGCATGCCGCCGCCGACCACCGCGACCGCGTCGAGATCGTCAGCTCCAACTTCGAGGGCTGGGACGGGATGATCGGCGCGGCGAGCGCATTTCTGCAACCGATCGAGTGATCGATGACGCCGACTTCCATCCGCGCCCTTCCCTCCCCCGAAGCGATCGGCGAGCATGTCGCCCACGTGCTGCTCGCACGTATCGAGCATGCGCGCGCCGCGGGGCGACCATTCCTCCTCGGCAGCCCGACCGGCCGCACGCCGGGACCGATCTACGCGGCGATGGCGCGACTGCTCGCCGAGTCGACGCAGGATC
>JABFXM010000166.1 GCA_013361745.1 Gemmatimonadaceae bacterium
GGGCTGCTCGGCGGGACGAGAGCGGGCGAAGCGCTGACCGGCGATGAGCGCGACGAGCGCGAGGAGGGAGATCGCGGCGACTGCCCAGGGCATGGCGCCGGCGAGCCCGCGCTCACCGACCGGCCGCGGGGCGCGCTCGCCGACCGGGGTTCCGCAGCGGTGGCAGAACTTCGCGCCGGGGGAGAGCTGGGCGTGGCAGCTCGCGCAGGTGGTATCGCCGAGTGGAGTCCCGCACTCGGCGCAGAAACGCCCCGTCGCGGCAGCGCCGCAGGCGGGGCAGGTGGTGGGAGCGTTAGCCATTCAGAGAAGCTAACGCAGCGGGCAGGGGAGTAAGGAGAGTAAGGAGAGTTAGGGGAGTAAGGGGAGTAAGGCACTGCCATGTGGCCGTTGCTTACTCCCCTTACTCCCTTACTCTCCTTACTCCCCTGCCTTCCCTCAGCCCTGGTGCCGTCCGCCGGGCTCGGAGATGCGCTCGACGGTGTTTTCCGCCTTGCGGTCGCTCGACGCCTTGCGCACGACGTCGGCCTGGGAGACGATGCCGACCAGCTCATCGCGGCCGTCGACGATGGGGATGCGGCGCACCTGCTCGCGCCCCATCACCTTCATGACGTCATCGAGGTCGTCCTCCGCCTTCGCGGTGGCCGCGCCCTTCGACATCGCGTCGCTGACCGTCGTCGAACGAAGGTCACGACCATCGGCGACGACGCGGATCGCGATGTCGCGGTCCGTGACCATGCCGACCAGTCGCTTGGAGCTCTCGCTCTCGACGACCGGCAGCGCGCCGACGTCTTCCGACTTCATGAGGCTCGCCGCTTCCTGGATGCTCGTCCGCGGGGTGACGCACCGCGGGTCCTTCGCCATGATGTCCTGCGCTTTCATCCCGTCCTCCGTGATTGGTGAGCCGAGGATCGGGGGGCAAGCGGAATGCCATGGACGACTCTGGCCCTTGGGGCCGTGCCTGTCGGCCGTTAGCCTTTAGCCGTTAGCGTTGAGGCACGGCGTCGACCGCCGGGAACTGCCGTCAACGCGGTCTCCGAACGCTCATGACCAACGGCTAATGGCTAAGGGCTCCTCGAAGGGGAAGCACGATCGCTCGATCACCCCCGACCTCGCCGGCGCAGGGGCAGCCGAGGTGCTGGATCTGGCGCGGTCGCTCAACGTCCGCTTCCTCCGCCTCCAGTTCACGGACATCCTCGGCGTCAACAAGCACGTCGAGATCCCGGCGTCGCAGTTCGAGAAGGCGCTCGCGGGCGACATCATGTTCGACGGCTCCTCGATCGAAGGGTTCGTGCGGATCGAGGAATCGGACATGCTCCTCGCACCGGATCTCGCGACGTTTCGCGTGTTGCCGTGGGGAAGCGAGGAAGCGCGCGTCGCCCGCGTCATCTGCGACATCACGATGCCCGATGGGAGTCCGTTCGCCGGCGATCCGCGCGGATGTCTCAAGCGACAGCTCGCGCGCGCGGCGGCGCTGGGCTACACGATGAACGCGGGGATGGAAGCCGAGTTCTTTCTCTTCAAGCCGGGGGCGAACGGAGAAGCGACCACCGAGACGCACGACGTCGGGAGCTACTTCGACCTCGCGCCCGTGGACCTCGGCGAGGACGCGCGGCGCGAGATGGTGGACGTCCTCGAGCAGATGGGCTTCGAGGTGGAGGCGGCGCATCACGAGGTGGCGCACGGCCAGCACGAGATCGATTTCCGATATGCAGACGCGCTGACGACGGCGGACAACATCGCGACCTTCCGCTTCGTCGTGAAGCAGGTGGCGCGGCAGTTCGGACTCGTCGCGTCGTTCATGCCGAAGCCGATCTTCGGCCAGAACGGGAGCGGGATGCACACGCACCAATCGTTGTTCCGGGGGAAGGACAACGCGTTCTGGGACGAGAAGGCGGAGTGGCAGCTCTCGAAGACCGCGCTGCACTACATCGGCGGACTGCTGCGTCACGCGCGTGGCTCGACGGCGATCACGAACCCGCTGGTGAACTCGTACAAGCGGCTCGTTCCCGGCTACGAGGCGCCGGTGAACGTCGCCTGGTCGCTGCGGAACCGCTCGCCGATGCTGCGCATCCCCGACCGCCGCGGTCACGGGACGCGCGTCGAGCACCGCGTGCCCGACCCGGCCGCGAACCCGTATCTCGCGCTCGCGGTGATGCTCGCCTCGGGGATCGACGGGATCGAGACGAAGGCGGATTGGCGCGAGCCGGTGAACGCGAACATCTGGGAGATGAGCCACCGCGAGAAGCGTCGGCTGCGAATCGACGACCTGCCGCACGATCTGAACGAAGCGTGTGACGAGCTCGAGAAGGACGACGTCGTGCTCGCCGCGCTCGGCGATCACATCGCGACGCACTTCATCGCGGCGAAGCGGCAGGAGTGGCGCGAGTACATCACGCAGGTCACGGGCTGGGAGCTCGAGCGCTACCTCGTGCGGTACTGAGCGCGCGCGCAGAGGCATCCGGCAAAGACGAAAGGGCCGGGCAACCATGCCCGGCCCTTCCCTCATGTCAGCATTCCCCGCGCCGTTCGTCGCGCGATCAGATCACACGGGGAAGAGCATCTCACGGTACTTCGGCAGCGGCCACCGCTCGTCGGCGACGACGACTTCGAGCGCATCGGCCGCGTGGCGCAGCTCGAGCATCGCGTCGGAGACGTCCTTCGTGAGCAGCTTGCCCTGCTTCTCCAGCTCGTCGTGCATCGACTCGGCCTTCTGGAGGAGCGACTCGAAGGTGGCGCGCGCGTTCTGCAGCCGGTCGACGAGACCGATCACCTGGTTCGCGGCGCGCGTCTGCGGGCCGGTCTCGAGCCCCGCTTCCTTGGCGCGACGCACGCCGTCGGAGAGATCGCTCGCGTAGGAGAGCGCGGCGGGGAGGACCATCGTGTCGATGATCTGCGCCAGGGTGTGCGCCTCGATGAGGATGTCCTTCACGTAGCGCTCGAGGCGCACGTGGTAGCGGCTCTCGAGCTCCTGCTTGCTGAGGATGCCGAGCTTCGAGAAGAGGGCGCGTGTCTGCTTGCTGACGAGCTGCGCGAGCGCTTCCGGGGTGCGCCGCAGGTTGAGAAGGCCGCGCTGCTCCGCGTCCTTCACCCACTCCTCGGAGTAGCCGTTGCCCTCGAAGCGGATCGACGACGACTCCTCGAACTCGGCGCGCACGACCTTGAGCACCGCCTCGTCCACCTTCTTCGTCTTCTTCAGCTCGGCGCGCAGCTTCTCGGTGATCTCGTCGATCGACTCGGCCACCGCGGCGTTGAGGAGCATCACCGGGAACGCGGGGGACGCCGAGGAGCCGACGGCGCGGAACTCGAACTTCGCGCCGGTGAAGGCGAAGGGCGAGGTGCGATTGCGGTCCGTGTTGTCCTGCGCGATCTCCGGCAGCTTGTCGACGCCCAGCTTGAGGTGCTGACCGCCGGGGAGATCGGAGGTCGTCTTGCCGGCGATGATGTCGTCGATGAGCCGCGTCAGCATGTCGCCCATGAAGACGGAGATGATCGCCGGTGGCGCTTCGTTCGCGCCGAGCCGGTGCTCGTTCCCCGAGGTGGCGACGCCGGCGCGGAGCAGCCCCTGATGCTTGTGCACCGCCTTGAGCACGGCGGCGAGGAAGACGAGGAAGCGCACGTTCTGGTGCGGCGTCTTCCCCGGCTTGAGGAGGTTGAAGCCATCGAGCTCCGGGTTCTCGGAGCGGATGGACATCGACCAGTTGCAGTGCTTGCCCGAGCCGTTGATCCCGGCGAAGGGCTTCTCGTGCAGCACGGCCTGCATGCCGTGGCGCAGCGCGACGCGGCGCAGCGTCGCCATGGCGAGCTGGTTGTGGTCGACGCCGATGTCGGAGTCCTCGAAGTGCGGCGCCATCTCGAACTGCGAGGGCGCGACCTCGTTGTGGCGGGTCGCGATCGGGACGCCGAGCTTGTAGAGCTCCTGCTCGACTTCGCTGATCAGCGCCTGCACGCGCTCGGGGATCCCGCCGAAGTAGTGGTCCTCGAGCTGCTGCCCGCGCGGGGGCGCGGCGCCGACGAGGGTGCGGCCGGCCATGACGAGATCGGGGCGGAGCGCGAACATCGAGCGGTCGATGAGGAAGTACTCCTGCTCGATGCCTAACGTGGTGATGACGCGGTTGACGCCCCTGTCGCCGAGGAGCTCGAGGAGCGCGATCGACTTCTCGGAGAGGACGTCGGTGCTGCGGAGCAGCGGCGTCATCTCGTCGAGCGCCTCGCCGTTGTAGCCGATGAAGACGGAGGGGATGCAGAGGGTGCGCGTGCCCCCCGCCTCGACGATGAACACCGGGCTGGCGGGGTTCCACGCCGTGTAGCCGCGCGCTTCCCAGGTGGCGCGGAGGCCGCCCGAGGGGAAGCTCGACGCGTCCGGCTCGCTCTGAATGAGCTGGCTCGCGGTGAAGGTCTCGATCGGCTGGCCATCCTCGAAGCTGAGGAAGGCGTCGTGCTTCTCGGCGGTGAGCCCGGTCTGCGGCTGGAACCAGTGGGTGAAGTGCGTCACTCCGCGCCCGGTCGCCCACTCCTTGATGACCTGCGCGACGACGGGCGCGATCTCGAGGTCGAGCTTCTTCCCCATGCGGATCGACGCGACGAGCTTCGCGTAGACGTCGCGGGGGAGCCGGTCGCGCATCTGGCGCACGCCGAAGGTGTTGACGCCGAAGTACTGCGAGGTCTGGGTGGCGACCCCGTCGCCGTTGGCGGCGTTAGGCGCGTGGTGGCTATTGGTGCCGGCGCGCGGGGAGCGCGCCGAGACGTCGCGCAATACGGCGTGGCGGCCAGTGCTGGTGGTCGGGTGAGGCATGCGAACGGGCTCCGGAGAAGGGCGGCGGCGTGCGCGGTCGAGTGTGTCGCGGACCGTGCAGTTCCGGCAAATCTAGGGGTTCACTTGCAACTTTCCAGCCTTTTTCGGGATGTAATGCGGCGCTCATCTGCGAGCGAAGCGCCTGAATTCGCACACGAGCTCACTTGGTCGCGCGCCGGGATCGTGTCGTCCGGCTGGCCCGGGCGATCGTGTTTCCAGGCAAGGACTGGAACGGTTGATGCTCTGCGAGCGACGCGAACCTCATCACGGAGCGACGGATGGCCGCACGGAAGAAGGGGGGGCGCAAGTACGGGAAAGCCGCGAGCAAGAGCGTCCGGAGCGCGATGAAGCGCCGGAAGAGCGGAACGCTCAAGAGTGGGAAGGGCCGTCATCCGAAGGTGAAGAGCCGGAAGCAGGCGATCGCGATCGGGCTCTCGGAGGCGCGGAAGAAGGGCGCCAAGGTACCGCGCAAGAAGGGCGGCGCGAAGAAGTCGAGCGGCCGGAAGAAGAGCGGCGGTCGCAAGAAGAGCAGCAGCCGGAAGAAGAGCAGCGGCCGGAAGTCGTCCAGCCGGTCGCGTTAGGCATCGCGCCGCCTCCGCGGCGTGATGAAGGGCGTCTCCTCCGGGCGCCCGAGTCGAGCGTCCCGTGGCCATCCTCCGTCCCTGGCCGCGGGACGCGCTTTCAAGGAGAGTAAGGGGCTAAGGAGAGTAAGGGGAGTAAGGGACAGCAACTGGCCGTGCCTTACTCCCCTTACTCTCCTTACTCTCCTTACTCTCCTACTCCCTGGCTCTCCTCACTCCCCGCACCCCTGCCTCCGGTGGCTCCGCCTCCGGCGGCTGCTCGTTCGCCAGCGCCTGCGGCGCGCGGCGGAGGGCGATGAGCTGGATCGCCTCGAGCGTCGCCATGCAGAAGGCCGCCCAGGCGAAGCCGACCGCCATTCCGGCGAGGGTGTCCGAGGGATAGTGGACACCGAGGTAGATTCGCGAGAAGGCGATGAGGAGGATGAGCAGCGCGGCGATAATCGCCGTCGCCACGCGCGACCAGTGGTTCCGCTGCAGCCGCGCGGCGAGATAGGCCACCGTCCCGTAGACGATCGCCGCGCTCATCGCGTGGCCCGATGGAAAGCTCGAGGAGAAGACCTCGGTCCCCCACTGGAAGATCGATGGCCGCGCGCGGTGGAAGGCGCCCTTCAACATGCTGTTGATGACGATGCCGACGCTCGTCGTGACGAGCAGCAGCGCGGCCGAGTGGCGGTGACGGGTGAGCCAGAGAAAGAGCGCCGCGACCGCGACCACCATCATCACCACGACCCCGGTGCCGAGCGCGGTCACCTGGAGCATCACCACGCGCAGCCAGGGAACCTGGTGCGCCGCCATCCAGCGGAGGATGGAGTCGTCGAGCTGCTGCGTCGCTCCACTCTCGACGTGCGCGGCGACCTCGGCGAAGGCCCAGGTGCCCGCGATCGCGAGCGCGGCGCCGGCGGTGATGAAGATGCCGACGGCGGCGTAGAAGCTCTGGACGCGCGAGAGCGAGCCGCGCAGAGCGCGGAAGAGGAGATCCCAGAAGAATCCGAACCGCTCGCGCGGCCGGCTCCGTCGCTCGGCGCGTAAAGGCATTCTTGCGAAGGGATCAGAGGTCAGGGGTCGGGGGGTCAGGAGCCAGGGGTCGGGGTGCATCGACGATGCCGCCGGCGTCCCGTTCCCCGTTCAACGCCGACCCCTGACCCCCGACCCCTGACCCCTGCTCGCGGCGGGCCACAGCTCGGTCTGCGGAAGGTCGTGCTCGACCCGTTGCCGCACCCGCGCGGCGACGTCCTCGATCGCGCCCGGGTCGGCGATCAGGTCGTACTCGCGGACGTCGATCGCGAGTACCGGGCAGTGACGGAAGCCGGCGATCCACCGCTCGTAGCGCGCGTGGAGCGCGGCCCAGTAGTCGACCGCGGTCTCGCGCTCCGCCGGGCGGCCGCGTTGCGCGATGCGCTCGACGATCACGTCGAGCGGCGCGTGCAGGTAGATGAGGAGCTTCGGCGGGCGCGCCGCGGGCGCGTGAAGGAGCTCGGCGTAGAGGCGGCAGTAGAGGTCGTACTCCTCGGGGATCATCAGTCCCTGTTCGAAGGCGCCGCGGGCGAAGACCTCCGCGTCCTCGTACCAGGTGCGGTCGAGCACCCAGCCGCCGCCGATGCCGCGCATGCGACGCATGGAGGCGAAGCGCGTGGCGAGGAAGTGGAGCTGGAGACGGAGCGCGTACTCGCGGCGCGAGCGCTCGCCGTCGGCGTAGTAGGGCTCGAGCCACGGGTTGTCGGCGTCCACCGACTCGAGGGCGAGCTGGAGGCCGAACCGCGCGGCGAGGGCGTGGGTCATGGTGGTCTTGCCGGAGCCGACCATCCCGGCGATGCCGAGGAGCATGGCGGAAGATGACAGGGGCGTGGGAGGGTTGCCAGTTGTCAGATGTCGGTTGCCAGTTGTCGGTTACGGGCAACTGATCACTGGCGACTGGCAACTCGAGCCTGCGCGTGACCCGCGGCACACCGGGGGCGTCCAGATGGAAATGGCAGCCGTCGCCCGCACTCTGCTCCGACTCCTCGGTCGGATCCCGAT
>JABFXM010000090.1 GCA_013361745.1 Gemmatimonadaceae bacterium
CCCTCGACGCCGGCGATGCCGAGGATCTCGCCCGCGGCGACGGAGAGCGTCACGTCGTCGACGATGCCGACGCGGCGCGGGCTGTCCACGCGCACGTTGCGCAGCTCGAGCAGCGGCGGTACGTCGGTCGTCGGCGCCGCGACCGCCGCCGGTTCTCGCGCCGCGTCCAGCGCCAGCGCGACGTCGCGGCCGACCATCGCTCGCGCGATGTCGCGCGGTGTGGTGTCGCGCGTGCGCAGGCGAGCGACGGTCTCCCCCGCGCGCATCACCGTGATCGCGTCGGAGACCTCCATCACCTCGTCGAGCTTGTGGGTGATGAGAACGATCGTCCCGCCGTCGGCGCGCAGCCGGCGCAGCACCTCCCAGAGCTGCTGTACCTCGGGTGGCGAGAGCACCGCCGTGGGCTCGTCGAGGACGAGGATCCGCGCGCCGCGATAGAGCGCCTTCAGGATCTCCACGCGCTGCGCCTCTCCCACCGAGAGCTCGGCGACGCGGCGGTCCGCGGGAACGGCGAGCCCGCTCTTCTCCGCGAGCTCGCGCACCGCGGTCTCCGCCGCGCGGCGGTCGAGCTGCATCCCCGACTTCGGCTCGCGGCCGAGCACCACGTTCTCGGCGACGGTGAGCGGTGGCACGAGCATGAAGTGCTGGTGCACCATCCCCACGCCGGCGTCGATCGCCTGCGCGGTGCTCCAGCCCGTGACGTCTCGAAGAGTCGCGGTACCCGACTCCCCGATGCTCCTACTCCCCGCTACCTCGACACTCCCCGCGTCAGGCGCGTACATCCCGCTGAGGATGCGCATCAGCGTGGATTTCCCGGCACCGTTCTCGCCGACGAGCGCGTGGATCTCGCCGTGCGCCACCTCGAGCGACGCGCCGCGGTTCGCGACGACGCTGCCGAAGGTCTTCACGACGTCCCGCATCCGGATCGCGGGCGACGTGGATGCGGCAGCGTCAGGCGGTGGCGTCGTCATCGCGTGCTCGGCACCTGGATCTTCCCGGCGATGATCTCCTCGCGCAGCTGCTCGACGCGAGCGCGCACGCTGTCGGGGATCAGCTTCCGGTTGTTCGGGTCATACACGTAGCCGACGCCCTGCTCCTTCAGGCCGAACTGGTAGATGCCGCCCTTGAACGTTCCATCCTTCACGCGCTTGATCGCGTCGAAGACGGCGGCGTCGACGCCCTTCACCATCGACGTGAGGATGAAGCCCGGCGCCTCCTGGTACTGATCCGCGTCGACGCCGATCGCGAGCTTCCCCGTCTGCCGCGCCGCCTCGAAGACACCGAGCCCCGTCGAGCCGGAGGCGTGGAAGATCACGTTCGCCCCGCTCTGGTACTGGGCGAGCGCGAGCTCCTTCCCGCGTCCTGGGTTGCGGAACGCTTCCGGGGTGACGCCGGCGTACTGCGCGATGACGGTGCAGTCGGGGCAGACCTGGTGCACGCCCGCCTTGTAGCCCGCCTCGAACTTGTGGATGAGCGGGATGTCCATCCCGCCGACGAAGCCGACGCGCTTCGAGTGTCCCACCAGCGCCGCGAGGGCGCCAACGAGGAACGAGCCCTCTTCCTCGCGGAACTTCAGCGCGGCGAGATTCGGCGGAGGCGGTATGACCTTGCCCGTCGAGTCGGTCGCGACCGCGTAATCGACGCCGGCGAAATGGACGTTCGGGTATTCCTTCGCGAGCGCGGTCAGGTCGTCGGTGAAGATGAAGCCGACCCCGATGACGAGGTCCATGTGCTCCGCAGCGAGCAGCCGCAGCCCCGCCTCGCGGTCCGATCCCTCACCCGGCTCGATGAAGCGCACGCGCGCGCCGAGCTCCTTCTGTGCCCGCTCGCCGCCGAGGTAGGCGCCGTCGTTGAACGACTTGTCCCCCCGTCCGCCGACGTCGAACACGATCCCGACGTCCAGCCCCTCGCTCGACGGAGGCTGCGCCGCGCCGCTCGGGTGCACCGCGAGCAGCGCCAGCTGGGCCAGGAGGAGAATCGCGGCGAGGATGAGCGGTTTCCGCACGCGCGAAAGCTCGCGGCGCGGCGGCGCGGGGGCAAGCGGCGGACCCGCGCCATCCGGGGTGGCATCACGGATTTACACGGATCGTAACTGATACGGCACCGTGGGCACGCTGCGAGATCATCGCAGCCCAATGCTCCAAGAACCACATCCGTGAAAATCCGTGTCGATCCGTGTGATTGTCGTTCCCCCGTTACGACTCGCCCGACCATGGACCAATCCGCGGCAGCAGCCGGACGGCGAGCCCCTCCTCCACTTTCGCCGCCGAGCTCACCCGGGTTGATTTCAGCTCAATGCCGGAACGCATTCGAACCAGGTTCCTCGTGGTCGGGAGTGGCGTCGCCGGCCTGCATACGGCGTGGCGCGCCTCGGAGCACGCCGACGTGCTCGTCACCACGAAGCGCACGCTCTTCGACAGCGCCACCGCCTACGCGCAGGGCGGAATAGCCGCGGCGCTCGGCGCCGGTGACTCGCCCGAGCTGCACCGCCGCGACACTCTCGCCGCCGGTGCCGCGCTCGCGGACTCCGAGGCCGTGACGGTGCTCGTCACCGAGGGCCCGGCGCGGGTGAAGGAGCTGCACACCGCGGGCGCCGACTTCGATCTCGCGCCGAGCGGCGACTTCAAGCTCGGACGCGAGGCCGCGCACTCGACCAATCGCATCGTCCACGCGCACGGCGACCAGACGGGCGCCGAAGTCGCGCGCACTCTCATCGCGAAGGTGCAGGAGAGCGAGCGCGTCTCCGTGCTCGAGCGCACGCGCGTGCTCGATCTCATCATCGACGACGGCCGCTGCGTCGGCGCGCGCGCCAGCGTCGCCGGCCGCGCGACCGAGATCATCGCCGACGCGACCGTCCTCGCGACCGGCGGGATCGGGCAGCTCTATCGCTACACGACGAACCCCGTCGTCGCGACCGGGGACGGATTCGCGATCGCGCACCGCGCCGACGCGACGCTCTCCGACATGGAGTTCGTCCAGTTCCATCCCACCGCGCTCGACACGCCGGAGAACCCGCTCCAGCTCATCTCGGAGGCGGTGCGCGGCGAGGGGGCGACGCTCCTCAACGCCGCCGGCGAGCGCTTCATGACGAAGCGTCACAAGCTCGCTGAGCTCGCGCCGCGCGACGTCGTTGCCCGCGCGATCTTCGCCGAGCAGAAGCGAGGCACAGTGTTCCTCGACGCGCGGAAGATCGGCAAGGCGTGGCCGACGCGCTTTCCCGGTATCTTCGCCATCTGCGAGGCGCGCGGGATCGATCCGCGGAAGCAGCTCATCCCCGTGACACCCGCCGCGCACTACATGATGGGCGGCGTCGTCACCGATCTCGCCGGCCGCTCGAGCGTGCCGCGGCTCTACGCCTGCGGCGAGGTCGCGCGCACCGGCGTTCACGGCGCGAACCGCCTCGCCTCGAACTCGCTGCTCGAGGGACTCGTCTTCGCCGAACGCGTCGCGCGCGACATGCAGGAGATGAAGCCGCTCCCGAATGAGCCCGCGCGCGGCAACTGGCGCGTTCCCGTGCTCAGCGATCGCGGCGCGGCGCAGGTCGCCGCCGACCAGATCCGCGCCGTCATGTGGCAGTACGCGGGGATCTCGCGCACCGCGCGCGGGCTCCGCAGCTGCATCGCCCGCCTCGACCAGATCGAGGACCGCCTTCCCGAGGGCGCGACCGAAGAGCGGAACATGGTCCAGACGGCGCGCCTCATCGCCGAGGCGGCCCTCCTTCGCAAGGAGTCCCGCGGCGGCCATTATAGAAGCGACTTCCCGCGAGCGAGGAGCGCATGGCGAGGCCGTCACATCGAGTGGTGAGCAGGCGACGGAGCGTTAGGCCTGACGGATTGGCGCTCCTGCTCGCGCTCGCCGCCATCGCCTGCGGCCATCGCGAGAAGGCGGTGAGCGACACCGCCACCGCCGGCAGCCGCGCACCATCGCCGTACGTCAGCGAGATCCCGGCCTGGCCCGCCGACACCTCGGACTTCGCCACCGATCGCACCGGACGCTTCCCCGCTGCGCTCCGTGCGAAGGTTCCCTCCTGCGGCGCCGCGACCCCTGTCGTCGCCCGCGACTCGATCGGCCCGCTCTATCCCGGCCAGCCCCTCCCGATCGTCCTCGGCGTCTGCCGCAATGCGCTCCGCCTCTGGCATTGGGACGACGGCTCCTATCTCCCCGCGATCGCCGTCAAGCTCGGCGACGCGCTCGTCGTCGCCGACATGGCGGGGATGACCGCCGACGACGTCGTCTCGCGCGTGATCGCGATCGAGGGCGCGCGCACCGCCGAGGGGATCGGGCCCGGGTCGTCGCTCGCCGAGCTGCAGCGCGCGTACGGTGCGCCGACGTGGCGGCGCAATCAATGCACCGTGGACGCCGCCTTCGAGTCGCGACCAGGACTCGTCGCGCGCATCGCGGTCGCGCCCTCCACCGGCGCCGCGAGCTGCGCCGACGTCCGCCGCTACGGCGACGGGAACGACTTCTCACGCTTCCCGCCCGGCTCGCGCGTCGAGTGGATCGCCGCCGAGCTCGGTGCGGCGGGCTGACGTCCCGAGTATACTCAGATCGACTCACACGACACTGATGCCCTTCGAGCCACAGCCACAGTTCGCCGAGCTCCACGAGGAGATCCGCCGACTCGCCTACGAGCGCAACGCGGTGATCCTCGCCCACAACTACGAGCGCCCCGAGGTCCAGGACGTCGCCGACTATGTCGGCGACTCGCTCGGCCTCTCGCGCGAGGCGGCGAAGACCGACGCGGACGTGATCGTCTTCTGCGGCGTGCACTTCATGGCCGAGACCGCGGCCATCCTCTCGCCGCAGAAGACCGTTCTCCTCCCCGACATGGCCGCCGGCTGCTCGCTCGCCGCGACCATCAACGCCGAGCAGCTGTGCGAGTGGAAGGCCGAGCATCCCGGCGCGGTCGTCGTCTCCTACGTGAACACCACCGCCGAGGTGAAGGCGGAGAGCGACTACTGCTGCACCTCGGGGAACGCGGTCGAGGTAATCAACGCGATCCCCGCGGAGAAGACGATCCTCTTCTGCCCCGACATGTTCCTCGGCGCCCACGTGCGCCGCGTCTCGGGGCGCGACAACATCATCGTCTGGATGGGGGAGTGCCACGTGCACGCGGGCATCGACCCCGAGCACATCAATCTCCAGCGCAAGCATCACCCCGAGGCCGAGTTCCTCATTCACCCCGAGTGCGGCTGCTCGACGAGTGTGCTCGACGCCGTCTCCTCGGGCGCGGTGGACGCGGAGGGAGTGAAGGTCCTCTCGACCGAGGGGATGATCAAGCGTCCGGCCGAGTCGCCGGCGAGCGAGTTCATCGTCGCGACGGAGATCGGCATTCTCCATCGCCTGCGCCGCGAGAACCCGACGAAGCGCTTCTTCGCCGCGAACGATCGCGCGGCGTGCGCCTACATGAAGGTGACGACGCTGCCGAAGGTACTGCACGCGCTCGAGCGCCTCGAGCACCGCATCACGGTGCCCGAGCAGATCGCGAAGCAGGCGCGGCACGCGATCGAGCGGATGATCGCGATCGGTGGAAAGAGCGGACCCGCGCTCTCGCCGATCCCCGAGATGATCGACCCCGGAGAGTGAGGAGCTGATGGCGAGCCCGCGCGAAGAGCAGGACAATCCCTATCGGCACGTCGTGACCCCGCGCTCGCTGCGCGCCCTCCGCCACGAGGAGGGGCTGCTCTTCCCGCTCTCGTACGAGGAGACGACCGCGCTCGTCCGCGCCGCCCTCGACGAGGACGGCGCCTTCGACGACGTGACGACGATCGCCACCGTGCGCTCCGACCGCCGCGCGCACGCGACCCTCGTCGCGCGTCAGCCCGGCGTCGTCTGCGGGGTGATGCTCGCGATCGAGGCGTCCCGTCAGCTCGACGAGAGCGTCAACGTTCGCGTCGACGCCGAGGACGGCTCGCGCGTCGGCGGTGCGACGCCGGTACTCTTCCTCACCGGGAAGGCGCGGGCGCTGCTCAGCGACGAGCGCGTCGCGCTCAACTTCATGCAGCGCCTCTCGGGAATCGCGACGCTGACGCGCCAATACGTGGACGCGATCGCCGGCACGCGCGCGAAGATCCTCGATACGCGGAAGACCACGCCCGGGTGGCGCCGCCTCGAGAAGTACGCCGTGCGCGCCGGCGGCGGGACGAACCACCGCATGAACCTCTCGAGCTGCGTCCTGATCAAGGACAACCACCTCGCCGCGGTGGAAGGCGACGTCGCCGTCGCGATCCAGCGCTCCCGCGAGCACGCCGCGCCGGGCGTGAAGGTCGAGGTGGAGTGCGACCGCGTCGAGCAGGTGGAGCGCGCCCTCGCCGCCGGCGCCGACATCATCCTGATCGACAACATGTCGCTCGACGACATGCGCGCCTGCGTGAAGCTCGTCGGCGGCCGCGCGAAGATCGAAGCTTCGGGCGGCGTGACGCGCGACCGCGTCCGCGCCATCGCCGAGACGGGCGTGGACTGGATCTCCGTCGGCGCCCTCACGCACTCGGCGCCAGCGTTGGACCTGGCGCTGGACTTCGAACCGTAGGGCTGGCGGCTGGAAGCAGGCAGGTGGCTGGAGGCAGGAGGCTGTAGGCTGGAGGCAACGGCGTCGGCCGCGGTCAACTGCAGTCGACGCCGTCGCTCACAGCCTCCTGCCTACAGCTTCCAGCCTCCTGCCCAAGGCTCAATGCCGCCGGCCGTGATGTCCTTCCTGCTCCTTCGGCGGTTCGAAGTGATTCGTCTGCTTCGGGCTCTCCGCCTGACCCTTCCGCGCGTGCTGGGCGAAGCCCGCTTCGCGCGACTGTACCGGCTCGCCTAACGCGTCGTCGCCGCGCGAGGTGTCGCCGTCGTTGGCACCGTCGCCCTGGCGGCTCGCTTCGCGAGCGACGCCCTGCGAGTCGGGACCGCCGGTCGCCCCGGTGCGCTCCCGTCCCTGCGCCGTCTCGCGCGCGACCTTCCCCTCGAGGGTCTCGCCGCCGCGCGGTTCGTCGCGCGGGTCGCGGTCGTTCGGTCCATAGTTCGTCATCGGATCTCCTGTTCGTGAGAGGGCTCTAACGCGCACGCCGCGTGCCGAGCGGAAGCTGATCCGCATGTCATCGGGTCGTGTCTTACAGGTGAACCCGAACACGAGAGAAGCGATGCCTCACGACACTGCTCCGACCATCGACGACCACACGTCGCTCGTCAACGCGCGCGCGCTGACCACCCTCGCGACCGCGGTCTC
>JABFXM010000219.1 GCA_013361745.1 Gemmatimonadaceae bacterium
CGATCCCGACGCGGCGCTCATCGTCGTCGTCGGCGACGCGTCGGTGCTGCGCGATCGGCTGGCGAAGATCGCGCCGGTGCGCGTCGTCCGCCCCAACGGCGACCCGATCGCCGACAGTGACCTCGCGGGCCCGAAGGCCGGCGCGGGGATCGACGTGGCGAAGATCACCGCGGCGCGCGACAGCTTCACCGTGCTCGTGCAGGGAAACCCGTTCGGAAGCAGCGTCCGCTCCGTCGAGAAGGGCGCGGACGGCGTTAAGGTCACCGAGCACAGCGTCGTGGGCCCGTTCGTGTCGCAGACGACGGAGCTCGTCATCGGCAGCGACGGCGCGATGCGCAGCGTCACCCAGCGCGGGACGGTGCAGGGGATGGAGACGAAGATCGACGCGACGTACTCGAACGGGCGCGTGAAGGGATCAGCGACCACCATCGGCGCGAGCGGACCGAAGTCGGTCAGCTACGACACCACCGTCGTGGCCGGAACGATCGACGACAACGCGCTGACGACCGTGATTCCGACGCTGGCCTGGTCGAAGAACGCGTCCTTCGCCCTCCCGGTCTTCGCGTCGGGTGACGGCGTCGCGCGCAGCATCACCCTCAAGGTTAGCGGTACGCAGACGGTAACGGTTCCCGCGGGGACGTTCGAGACGTACCTCGTCGAGATGAGCGGCGGGCCCGTGCCGGTCAATCTCTACGTCACGACGGCGGAGCCCCATCGCCTGGTGAAGACCGCGCCGGTGGGGCCGCCGCTCGAGATCGTGCTCGCGAAGTAGCTCGACCTCAGGCGCACGATGCCCCGCGCGGCCGTCGGCCGCGCGGGGCGCTTTTTTCATGGGACATCGGCCACGCCCGCGACCAACGTTCGTCCCGCGCCGGCCGTACGTAACGGAGAACGTTCCAGCATCCCGCCTCGCTCATGCGCATCTCCCGTCTGCTCCTGCTCGCGATCCTCGTCGCCCTCCCAGTCGCGCTGCGCGCGCAGGTGGGATCGAGCACCGATATCATCACCGGCCGTGTCGTCGGTCCCGACTCGCAGCCGGTCGTCGGCGCGAAGGTGGACGTCACCTCCGCGGAGACGCAGGTGACGCGCTCCACGCGCACGAACGACCGCGGCCGCTACACCGTCGTCTTCCCCGACGGCGGCGGTCAGTATCGCGTGACGATCACCTACATCGGCTTCGCGCCCGTGCGCCTCAGCGTGCAGCGCAACGCGGACGAGGACCGCCTGATCGCGGACGCCCGCCTCTCGCAGAATCCGACGCAGCTCGCCGAAGTCACCGTGCGTGGACGTCAGCAGCCGCAGCTCGGGCAGCGCGCCGAGGCCGGTGGAACGGAGCGAGGGCTCCCGCCGGCGATCACCAACCGGCTTCCGGTCGACGCGGGCGATCTCACCTCACTCGCGACGCTCGTCCCCGGCGTCGTCGTCGTGCCCGGCACCGACTCGACGCCGATGTCGTTCTCGGTCGCGGGCCAGCCGGCGAGCCAGAACGCGATCACCCTCGATGGGCTCACCTTCGGCGCGGGAGCGATTCCCGCCGACGCGGTACGCAACACGCGCGTCATCACGAGCACGTACGACGTCGCGCGCGGACAGTTCACCGGCGGCCAGGTCGCCTCGACGACACGCGGCGGCACGAACAACCTCTCCGGCACCGTCACCTACCAGCTTCGCGATCCCTCGCTCGAGTTCTCGAGCGTGAAGGGACCGTTCGGGAACGAGTTCGCGCAGAACCAGCTGAGCTTCGGCGTCGGCGGGCCGCTAGTGAAGGACCGCGCCTTCATCTTCGGCGCCGCGCAGATGAGCCGCCGAACGAGCGGGCTTCCCTCGCTCGTCACCGCCGACCCGGGGTCGCTCGCGCGACTGGGCGCGAACCCCGACTCGGTCTCGCGATTCCTCGGCCTGCTCGGCGCGAAGGGTCTTCCTCCGGGCGTCGCGAGCGATCGCGTCAACGACAACGGGTCGGCGCTCGTCCGCGGCGACCTCACCATCAACGAGGCGCACTCGCTGACGATGCGTCTCGACTGGCGCGGCTCGACGCAGGACAACGCGCGGCTCGGCGCGCTCGCCGTGCCGCAGAGCGGCGGCAACCAGAACACCTCGGGCGGCGGCGCGATGCTCTCGCTGACGTCGCGATTGGGCGCCTTCATCAACGAAGGCCGGGTCTACTCCTCGGTGGACAAGCGCGCGAGCGATCCGTATCTCGCGCTTCCAGCCGGACGCGTCACGGTCGCCTCGATGCTCGAGGACGGAACGAATGCGATCTCGACGCTCCAGTTCGGGGGGAACTCCTCGCTCCCGCAGAAGACGCGCACGACGATGACCGAGGCGAGCGACGAGCTCTCCTGGATCTCGCCCGAGGCCGCGCACCGCGTGAAGCTCGGCGGGCTCCTCACCATCGATCGCAACGAGCAGGGAAGCTTCAGCAACCAGTTCGGCACGTTCACGTTCAACTCGCTCGCCGACTTCGAGAACAATCGGCCCGCCTCGTTCACGCGCACGCTCTCCTCGCGTATGCGCGAGTCGGGTGCGACGAGCGGCGCGCTCTACCTCGGCGATGGCTGGCGCGTCTCGGATGCGCTGCAGGTGACGCTCGGCGCCCGCGCCGAGGGCTCGCGCTATCCGACGAAGCCCGCGTACAACCCCGCGATCGAGACCGCCTTCGGCCGGCGCACCGACGAGGTGCCGTCGGAGGTGCGCGTCTCGCCGCGCGCAGGCTTCACCTGGCAGATCGATCGCAGGGAGAACGCGCCGCCGACGACGATCCTGCGCGGTGGCTTCGGCGAGTTCCGCAGCCGCCCGCCGTCGCAGCTCGTCGCCAGCGCGCTCGACGCGACAGGTCTCGGCACGGGCCAGGCGCAGCTCGTCTGCGTCGGCAGCGGCGTGCCGACCCCGGATTGGGCCGCGTACCAGACCGATCTCTCGACGATCCCGAGCGATTGCGCCGGCGGGGTGACGGCGAGCGGACGTGGGCGGAGCGTGCTGCTCTTCGATCCCGGCTTCCAGGCGCCGCGCGCCTGGCGCGGATCGTTAGGCATGACGCGCCGATTCTTCGAGCGCTACGGCCTGACGGTGGACGCGACGTGGGCGCGCGGCGTCGCGCAGACGGGCGCCACGGACCTGAACCTGAACGAATCGCCGAAGTTCTCCCTCGGCGCCGAGGGAAACCGGCCCGTCTTCGTGCGCGCCGACTCGATCGTCCCCGCCACCGGCCAGACCTCGCTCTTCTACTCGCGCAACAACCCCGCCTTCGGCACGGTGAGCGAGCTGACGTCGAAGCTGCGCTCCGACACGAAGCAGGTGACCGTCTCGCTCACCGGCTTTACGCTGCGCGCGGCGACCTTCAACACCGGCTACACCTGGAGCCGCTCGCGCGACGAAGGCTACGGCTTCGGCGCCGGCGGCTTCGGCGGATCGACGGCGGCAGATCCGAACGTCGCGGAATGGGGGCGCAGCGACCTCGATCGCCGGCACCAGCTCTTCGCGCAGGTGCTCTATCCGTTCACGCCCTCGCTCGACATGAGCTTCGTCGGACGGGCGAGCTCCGGTGCGCCGTACTCGCCGATGATCGGCGGGGACGTGAACGGAGACGGATCGCGGAACGACCGTGCATTCGTCTTCGACCCGGCCAGCCCCGCGATCGCCGGCGACACGGCGCTGATCAACGGGATGTCGCGCCTCCTCGCGAGCGCGCCGGGGAGAGCGCGCGACTGCCTGCGCAGCCAGCGCGCGTCGATCGCCGGCCGCAACAGCGGCACCTCCCCGTGGACGGGCGCGCTCGACGTGCAGCTCAACTGGCGCCCGACGGCGATGAACCTGAACCGGCGCCTGACGCTCTCGCTCCAGATGCTGAACGTGCTGACCGGTGTCGACCAGCTCGTGCACGGCAACGACAACATGAAGGGATGGGGACAGCAGTCGTTCCCCGATCGCACGCTGCTTTACGTTCGTGGCTTCGATCCCGCCGGGCCGCGCTACGTCTACCAGGTGAACGAGCACTTCGGCGCCGCGAACAATCGCAATGGCTTCGTCGCTCCCTTCCAGATCGGGCTCCTCGGCCGCTGGCAGATCGGGATGGACGATACGCGGCGCGGGATCTTCAACGTCGTCGGCGGACGGAACGGGCAGCCGTTGTCGGCCGACTCGCTCAAGGCGCGCATGCATCGCGGCTTCGCGAACCCCTTCTACCGGATCCTCGAGGTGAAGGACTCGGCCTCGCTCGCGCTGACTCCCGCGCAGGAGACGCGCCTCAAGACGCTCGGCGACTCGCTGCAGGCGAGGATCGATCCCGCGATCGACGATCTCGCGCAGACCATCGCGAAGCAGGGACGGAACGCAGACTTCATGTCGATGCAGGTCGCGCTCGGGCGCCGGCTCGGCGAGACGCGCACGCTCATGCTGCAGGCGATCAAGGACGCGCAGTCGACGCTGACGCCCGAGCAATGGGCGAAGCTCCCCGACCAGGTGAAGAGTCCCGTCCGTCGCGGACCGGGCGGCTTCGGCGGTGAGGGCGGCGGCCGTCCGCGCGGCGATCGCGAGCCCTGACGCTCTGATTTCGACGATGGGTGCCATCCGCTAACTTTTGCGGATGGCACCCATCGCACATCCGGACGTTCTTCGCACCGCGCGACGAGCCGTCGCTGCGCTCGCGCTCGCGGTCGCGCTCACGCTTCCCGCGAGCGTCGTGGCTCAGTCGAGCGACGATCCGCCACCCATCCAGCGCGAGTTTCGCGGCGTGTGGGTCGCGAGCGTCGAGAACATCGACTGGCCGTCACGGCCGGGGCTCGCGCCCTGCGACCAGCAGGCAGAGCTCATCGCGATCCTCGATCGTGCGGCCGCGCTCAGGCTCAACGCGGTGGTGCTGCAGGTGCGACCGGCCGCCGACGCGCTCTACGCGTCGAGGATCGAGCCCTGGTCCGAGTATCTCACGGGCGCGGAAGGGAAGGCGCCGTCGCCATGGTATGATCCGCTCGCCTTCGCGGTGCGCGAGGCGCACGCGCGCGGGCTCGAGCTGCACGCATGGTTCAACCCGTACCGCGCCGGGCTCCGCTCGCAGAAGTCGCCGCACTCGCCGAGCCACGTCTCGCGGACGATGCCGTCGTACGTCAAGCAGTATGGTCCGTATCTCTGGATGGACCCGGGCGAGGCCGCGGTCCGCAAGCGTACGCTGCGCGTCGTGCTCGACGTCGTCCGCCGTTATGACATCGACGGCGTCCACATCGACGACTACTTCTACCCGTACAAGGAGAGCGTCGGCGGGCGCGAGCTCGACTTCCCCGACGACCGGAGCTGGCGCCACTACCGCCGCGGGGGAGGGAAGCTCTCGCGTGACGACTGGCGCCGCCACAACGTCGACCTGCTCGTGCACGAGCTGTACACCGGCATCCACGCCGTGAAGCCTTGGGTGAAGTTCGGCATCAGTCCTTTCGGCATCTGGCGTCCGCGCAACCCGCCGTCGATCGGTGGACTCGACGCGTACACCGAGCTGTACGCCGACTCGCGGAAGTGGCTGCGCAACGGGTGGGCGGACTACTTCGTCCCGCAGCTCTACTGGCCGATCGCGCAGACGGCGCAGAGCTATCCGACGCTGCTCGCCTGGTGGGCGTCGGAGAACGTGAAGCATCGTCACCTCTGGCCAGGGAACTACACGTCGAAGGCCGGCGCGGGGGAAGCGAGCGGCTGGCGCGCTCAGGAGCTCCTCGACCAGGTGCGCCTGACGCGGGCGCAGCAGGGCGCGACCGGGAACGTGCACTTCAGCATGGTCGCGTTTCTCGTCGATCCCGACTCGATCAACGAGAGACTGACGGCGGAGCTCTACGCCGCGCCCGCGCTCATCCCCGCGTCGACGTGGCTCGACCACACGCCGCCCACGAAGCCCAAGGTGCGGCTCGCGCGGGCGCGTCCGGCGCCGGCGCATGCCGCCGGCCCCGGCCCGGAGGAACCCGCCCCGCCCGCCGAACTGCTGCTGCAGCGGGGAGGCAAGGAGTCGCCGTTCCTCTGGACGTTGCGCACGCGCGCCGATTCCACCGGCGGATGGTCGACGGAGATCTTCAGCGGCGCGACGACGCGAGTTCCGCTCGCGCCCGGGGTCCGCGAGGTCGTGGTGACGGCTGTCGACCGCAGCGGCAACGAGAGCAGGCCGGCGCGGCTGACCGTGTCGCGGTGAGGGTGGTCAGCGCTCCCTGAACTTCCGGATGTCGCGCCGGTCCTTCTTGCTCGGCCGGCCGCTGTCCATCCCGATCGGCGCCTCGTAGCGCATCCGCTCCGCCATCTTCGCGCGCGCGACCGCGCTCTCCGGAGTTTCCTCGTAGAGCGTCTGCGCGACGGTGGCCGGGCCGCGGCGCTCGGAGAGGGCGCGCACGTGGATGACCTGCTCGAACACCCCCGAGCGCATCCGCAGCTCGTCGCCCACCTTCACCCCCTTCGCTGGCTTCGCGCGCTCGCCGTTCAACTCGACCTTTCCGCCGGTCACCGCGTCGGCCGCCAGCGAGCGTGTCTTGTAGAAGCGCGCCGCCCACAGCCACTTGTCGATGCGGACGCTGCCGCTCTGAGTCTCGTCCATTGAGTCGTTCGGTTCGGTTCCCTGCAACCTAACGCCGCGTTGTCCGCCGCGCGGCCGGCCGTTATACTTCGACATCGAAACATTCCACATGAACATGCCGACACGACACCAGGGGTCCCCGCGCGAGGTCCAGGCGCTCGACAGCTTCGTCAAGCTGGCGCGGGCGAGCACGACCCTGGTCGCGCGGCTCAATCAGCGGCTGCAGCAGGAGCACGATCTCACCGAGAGCCAGCTCGGCGTGCTCGAGGCGCTCTTCCACCTCGGCCCGATGCCGCAGTCCGAGCTCTGCCGGAAGATCCTCCGCAGCGGCAGCAACGTCACCACCGTCGTCGACAACCTCGAGCGCGCCGGTCTCGTTCGCCGCGCGGCCGACGACGACGACCGGCGGGTGCGCGTCGTCCAGCTCACCGCCGATGGCCGGCGACTGATCGAGCGCGTCTTCCCCCTCCACGCCGCGCGCGTCACCGACCTCATGGGCGCGCTCACCCGCGACGAGCAGCGCGAGCTCGGCCGTCTCTGCCGCAAGCTCGGCCTCGCGGCGGCGGCCGCCGCGGCGGACTGAGACCTGCACCACATCAGGGAACGAATCATGGCTGGAGATCGTTCGACATGAAACGATCGTATATCGAACAGAAAACACCGACCTG
>JABFXM010000457.1 GCA_013361745.1 Gemmatimonadaceae bacterium
CGAGCGCGGCGACCGCGGCGACCGCGGCGACCGTCCCCTGCGCCCGCGCCGGCCGCGCGAGGAGCGTGGCGAGCGGTGAGCGACACGTACTTCACCAGCACCGGCGGATGGATCGAGGTCATCTGCGGTGTGATGTTCAGCGGGAAAAGCGAGGAGCTGATTCGCCGCGTGCGACGCGCGATCATCGCGCGGAAGCGGGTGCAGGTCTTCAAGTCACACCTCGACGAGCGGTACGCGGGACTCTATTCGGTGTCGAGCCACGACGGCCGCACCGTGGAGGCGATCCCGATCGACAGCTCGGCGGCGATCGCCGGCCGCGTCGACCCGACGGCGCACGTCATCGCGATCGACGAGGCGCAGTTCCTCGATCAGGGCATCGTTGGGCTGGCGACCTCGCTCGCCGCGCGCGGGCGCCGCGTCATCCTCGCGGGCACCGACACCGATTTCCGCGGCGAGCCCTTCGGCCCGATGCCGCAGCTGATGGCGGTCGCCGAGCTCGTGGACAAGCTGCATGCGATCTGCGTGATCTGCGGAAGCCCGGCGAGCCGCAACCAGCGGCTGATCGAGGGAAAGCCGGCGCGCTACGACTCGCCGACGATCATGGTCGGCGCGAGCGACTCGTATCAGGCTCGCTGCCGGCACTGCCACTCCTGCCCCCGAGCCGACGAGGACCAGGGGAAGCTCCTCTAGGGCGAGGAGCTTCTACCGAGGCTGCTCCTCGCGGTTCGCCGTCGGCGCGTACCAGAGCTGGTGAGCGAAGGCGAGGTGAACCGCGATGATCGCGCCGAACAGTCCGTTGAACGCCATCAGCGTCAGCGCGTACTCGGTGCCGTCCATCCCCCCGCGCGGGTAGGGATGCAGGAAGACGAACACGGCGGCGAGGATCAGCAGCAGTCCACCGACGGCGCCGAGCGCGCCGAGTGCCGCGAGCTTGTTGAATCCGAGTGAGCGGGGATCTCTCATGGGTCGTCGGGTTCGGGGTCGTGAGCCGTTGCTCGGAACTCGACGCAACAATCACGCGCGATGCGCCGCGTCCGGACTCGGCATACCCGGGCACGCCGGGCGCGAAGATGTCGAAGATGTCAGTCGGGCATGACGACATTCGCGTTGACAGCGCGTCGGCGTGCATCCTAGTATAGCGCTCGTTCGGGCCCATCCGTGTCCGTCCGGGTGCGGCGAACGCGCCACGCTGCAGCTCAGCCGACCATGCTTCTCGTCGCGCTCACCGGTAACATCGCCGCCGGCAAGTCCACGGTCGCGAAGATCCTCGTCGCCCGCGGCGCGACGCTGATCGACGCGGACGTCCTCGCTCGGCGCGCCGTGCGCGTCGGCACTCGCGGCTACGACGCGATCGTTCAGCGCTGGGGCCACAGCGTGCTCGCCCCCGACGGAGTGCTCGATCGCGCCGCGCTGCGGACGCGCGTCTTCGGCGATCCGGACCAGCTCCACGAGCTGAACGCGATCGTCCATCCTGAGGTCGAGCGGATGCGGGGCGAGCTCGTGGCCGAGGCGCGGGCACGCGGCGACCGCGTCGTCGTGTGCGACATCCCCCTCCTCTTCGAGAACAGTCTCGCCGAGGGATTCGACCGCATCGTGCTCGTCGACGCGCCGCGCCCGCTGCGGCTCGAGCGGCTCGTGCGCGATCGCGGACTTCGCGAGCCGGAGGCGATGCAGATGATCGCTCGGCAGATGCCGGCGGACCTCAAGCGCGCGCGCGCCGACTTCGTGATCGACAACGACGGGACGCGTGAGGCGCTCGAGCATCGAGTGGACGAGGTGTGGCGCGCGCTCGCCGCGGAGGCGGGGCCGCGCACGCGCGGCGATTCCTTGACACTCGCGCCTCCGCGCGGGTAGACTTCGCGCCGATCTCACCCTTCCGCACGAGGCGCGTCGTGTCCGACATTCCGAGCGATCTGCTGTACACCGAAGATCACGAGTACGTGAAGGACACGGGCGACGCCGACGTCGTCGCGATCGGCGTCACGGACTACGCGCAGGGCGAGTTGGGCGACGTCGTCTACGTCGAGCTGCCGAAGGTCGGCGCGAGCTTCGGCTCGCACGACGTCTTCGGGACGGTCGAGGCGGTGAAGGCGGTGTCGGAGCTGTTCTGCCCCCTCGCCGGCGAAGTCGTCGCGGTGAACGACCGCCTCGACAAGGAGCCCGCGCTGGTGAACAGCGACCCCTACGGCGACGGCTGGATGATCAAGCTCCGCCTTCGCGGCACCGACGAACGCGACTCGCTGCTCGGACCCGACGAGTACAGGAAGCACATCGGGCAGTAGGGGGACGGCAGGGGTCAGGGGTCAGGCGTTAGGCACTGCGGTTGCGCAGTTCCTTGCCCCTGACCCCTGACCCCTACCCCTCAGTACCGCTTCACCACCGTCGCTGACGAGTCGGCGAGCTCCACCCAGACCGTCCCTCCGCCGCGATCGCCGCCGCGGGTCGGGAGCAGGCGCACGAACCAGCCCTGGTTCCCCTTGGTGACCGACTCGACGCGCATCGGGATCGAGTCGCCGAGCGCGCGGGTGGCGAGCCGCACCACGCGCGCGCTGTCCTCGTGGTACGCGGGCGTCTTGATCCGCGCGAAGGGGGTCTCGTCCTTCGAGTTGCTGCAGCCGGCGGCGGCGAGTGCCGCGACAGCCGCGAGCGCGGCGAGGAGCTGCGCCTCTCCGCGCCCGCGTACCGTCATGCCGTGACCGCCTCGGCGTAGGCGTCGGTGGGGAGACAGGAGCAGACCAGGTTGCGATCGCCGTAGGCGCTCTCGACCCGCGCCACCGTCGGCCAGAACTTGTGCTCGCGGACGAAGGGCAGCGGGAAGACGGCGCGCTCGCGCGAGTAGCCGTGCGTCCAGCTGTCGCTCACCGCCTGATCGTGGGTGTGCGGCGAGTTCTTGAGCGGGTTGTCGCTCCTGTCGAGCACCCCGCCCGCGACGTCGGCGATCTCCTCGCGGATCGAGATCATCGCGTCGCAGAAGCGGTCGAGCTCCGACTTCGGCTCGCTCTCGGTCGGCTCGATCATCAGCGTGCCAGCGACGGGGAAGCTGACCGTCGGCGCGTGGAAGCCGTAGTCCATCAGTCGCTTCGCGATGTCCTCGACCTCGACGCCGGTGGAGGCCTTGAGCCCGCGCGGGTCGATGATGCACTCGTGCGCGACCGTGCCGTGCTTTCCCTTGTAAAGCACCGGGTAGTGCGGGTCGAGCCGCTTCGCGATGTAGTTCGCGTTGAGGATCGCCATCTTCGTCGCCAGCGTCAGCCCGGCGCCACCCATCATGCGGATGTAGACGTACGAGATCGGCAGGATGCTCGCGCTGCCGAAGGGTGCCGCGCTCACCGCGCCGCTCGCGGTCACCGCGCCGATGGGCACCACCGGATGTCCAGGCAGGAAGGGGACGAGATGCTTCGCGACGCCGATCGGTCCCATGCCCGGACCGCCGCCACCGTGCGGGATGCAGAACGTCTTGTGCAGGTTCAGGTGGCAGACGTCGGCGCCGATGTCGCCGGGGCGCGCGACGCCTACCATCGCGTTCATGTTCGCGCCGTCGAGGTAGACCTGTCCGCCGTGCGAGTGGACGATCTCGCAGATCTCGCGGATCCCCTCCTCGAAGACGCCGTGCGTCGACGGATAGGTCACCATCAGCGCGGCGAGGTCGGCCGCGTGCTCCTCCGCCTTCGCGCGCAGGTCGTCGATGTCGATGTCCCCGCTCGCGCCCGTCTTCACGACGACGACCTTCATCCCCGCCATCACCGCGCTCGCGGGGTTCGTCCCGTGCGCGGACTGTGGGATGAGGCAGACGTCGCGGTGCGTGCCGCCGTTCGCCTGGTGATAGCGCTGGATGACGAGCAGCCCCGCGTACTCCCCCTGCGAGCCGGCGTTCGGCTGCAGCGAGACACCGGCGAAGCCGGTGATCTCGGCGAGGTCGCGCTCGAGCTCCTCGAACATCGCGGTGTACCCCGCGGCCTGCTCGCGCGGCGCGAACGGATGGAGCTTCGCGAACTCCGGCCACGTCACGGGGAACATCTCGGCCGTCGCGTTCAGCTTCATCGTGCAGCTGCCGAGCGGGATCATCGAGTGCGTGAGCGAGAGATCCTTCGCCTCGAGCGAGCGGATGTAGCGGAGCATCTCCGTCTCGGAGTGGTGCGAGGAGAAGACGGGATGCGTCAGGAAGGCGGTCGTCCGCGCGAACGGCGCCGCGAACGAGTCGTCGACCTCGCCGAGCTGCTCGACGACACCCTTGGCGCCGGCGCCGCCGAAGATCGTCAGCAGATCCTCGACGTCGGGGAGCCGCGTCGTCTCGTCGAGCGAGATGCCGACGATGCTGTCGCTGATGACGCGGAGGTTGATCTTCTTCTCACGGGCGCGGCTCACGATCTCCTTCGCGCCGAGCTTGCCGGTATCGACGCGCAGCGTGTCGAAGAAGGGCTCGGTGCCGATCTGGAAGCCGCACTTCTTCAGCCCCTCGGCGAGCAGCGTCGCGAGGCGGTGCACGCGGCGCGCGATGCGCGTCAGACCGTCGGGCCCGTGCCAGACGGCGTACATGCTCGACATCACGGCGAGCAGCACCTGCGCGGTGCAGACGTTGCTCGTCGCCTTCTCGCGGCGGATGTGCTGCTCGCGCGTCTGCAGCGCCATGCGGAGCGCGGGCCTGCCGCGCGCGTCACGCGAGACGCCGATGATGCGCCCGGGGATGACGCGCTTGAACTCGTCGCGCGTCGCGAAGTACGCGGCGTGCGGGCCGCCGTAGCCCATCGGCACGCCGAAGCGCTGCGTCGTTCCGACGGCGACGTCCGCGCCCCACTCCCCCGGCGGGGTGAGCAGGGTGAGCGCGAGCAGGTCGGCGGCGACGACGAGGAGCGCGTTCTGCGCGTGCACCTGCTCCGCGACGGCGCGGTAGTCGTAGACCGCGCCATCCGTCGCCGGATACTGCAGCAGCGCGCCGAAGAGCTCGGGACCGAACTTGTACGTGCGCGGATTGCCGACGACGACCCGCACCCCGCGCGCCGCGGCGCGCGTCTTCACGACGTCGATCGTCTGCGGGTGACAGTCCTCGGCGACGAAGAAAACTTCCTTCGCTTCCTTCCCGCGCGCCGCGAAGGCGAGGTGCATCGCCTCCGCCGCCGCCGTCCCCTGACCATCGTCTGGAAGTTGAGCAGCGCCTCCAGGCGTCCCTGCGCGATCTCGGCCTGGTATGGAGTGTAGGCCGTGTACCAGCCCGGGTTCTCGAGGATGTTCCGCTGGATCACCGGGGGGACAAAGGTGTCGTAGTACCCCATCCCGATGTACGAGCGGAAGATCTGGTTCTTCGCGGCCAGCGTGCGCATGTGCGCCAGCGTCTCGGCCTCGCCCTTCCCCTCGCCGATCGCGAGCGGGCGGGAGAGGCGGATCCCCTGCGGCACGGTGGCGTCGATCAGGGCGTCGAGGGAGGCGTAGCCCACCGTCTCCAGCATTTCGGCGGTCTCGCGCTCCCCCGGTCCGATGTGGCGCGGGATGAAGCTGCCGTCGTCGGTGAGCGACAGGGTGGTGCTCTTCGTCATGCGATGCCTCATGAGGGCCGCCGGGGCGGCGCCGGATGGTCGATTCTGGAAGTCGAACAACCGCCTGGGTCCTGCCGCGGTCCAGCGATTAAGTTAGCGGGCCGTCACCTCAATCGGTACGCACAGACCTGTCGTTCCCAGTGCACTGGCGCTTCCTGGCGACGCCCCCGCGCTCCGGCGCCGAGAACATGGCGCTCGACGAGGCCCTCCTCCGCCGCGCGGCGAGCTCGGGTGAGGCGGTGCTCCGCATCTACGCCTGGTCCGCGCCGACGCTCTCGCTCGGCCGCAACCAGCCCGCGCACGGGGAATACGACCTCGGCGCGCTCGCGTCGGGCGGGATCGACGTAGTGCGCCGGCTCACGGGGGGCCGCGCGGTGCTCCACCACCGCGAGATCACCTACAGCGTCACCGCGCCGCTTACGCTCGGCGCGACGCTGCGCGATGCGTATCTGCGGATCAACGAGATCCTGGTGGGCGCACTGCGCTCGCTCGGCGCGAACGCGGAGATCTCGGGGCGCGCGGGCGCCGGAGAACGTGCACCGCTCCCTTCGCTCGCGCCCTGCTTCGAGGAGCCGACGGAGGGAGAGCTCGTGCTCGCGGGGCGCAAACTGGTCGGGAGCGCGCAGTATCGCGAAGAGGTTGCGCTGCTCCAGCACGGCTCCATCCTCGTCGACGACGACCAGACCGATGTCGCCTCGCTGCTCACGACGCCCGTCGCGCCCCCGCCCCGCCCCGCCACGCTGCGAGCGGCGCTCGGGCGGGTTCCGGGTTCCGCCGAGGTGAACGGAGCCTTCCTGGGCGCGCTGCGCGAGCGCGAGGACCCTCGCGTCGAGGAGCTCGCGATCGACGAGTCCCTCGAGCGCGCCGCTGCGACGGCGCGCGATCGCTACGTCGATCCGGCGTGGACCTGGCGGCGCTGACCGTGACGATGACCGCGGTCGCGCGTTATTTCATGAGTCGGCCGCCGGCCGGCGAACTCCATCGCACCTGCCCCGCTCTCCCATGACGACCCGCCGCTCCGCCGCCGCAGTCCTGCTCCTCGCGCTCGCCGCCTGCCGCGGCGGGGACCGCGCCTCGAACGCAACGGGCGACGTCGGTGGGACGGTGGTGGTCTCGACGGCGGCGGAGCCCGACTTTCTCTTCCCCCCGCTCGTCGCCACCACCTCGGGGAAGATGGTCTCGGACCAGATCTTCGAGCGACTGGCCGAGATCGGGCCGAAGATGAACACGATGGGTGACGAGGGCTTCGAGCCGCGGCTCGCGCGTCACTGGACCTGGTCGAACGATTCGCTGTCCATCGCCTTCGAGCTCGACCCGCGCGCGCACTGGCACGACGGCAAGCCGCTCCGTGCCGATGACGTGAAGCTCGGCTTCGACATGATGCGAGACCCGAAGGTCGGATCGCCGCAGGCGCCGAACGTCGCCGAGGTCGATTCGGTCACGAAGCGCGATTCGCTGACGGCGGTGGTGTGGTATCATCGCCGGTCACTGGACCAGTTCTTCATCGCGGCGTACAACATCATCCCGCTCCCGGCGCACCTGCTGCAGAGCGTCGATCGCGCGAACATGAAGGCGGACGCGTTCGTCCGTTCGCCCGTGGGAAGCGGGCCGTTCCGCTTCGTGCGCTGGGTTCCGTCGCAGCTC
>JABFXM010000467.1 GCA_013361745.1 Gemmatimonadaceae bacterium
CAGACGTGGGACGTGGAAGGGCGGACTCCCACGTTTCACGTCGTCCCAAGCCCCGCCATCGATTCCCCGTCCCACGTCAAATCCCACGTCGCACGTAAGACCCCACGTCGGGGCTGAAATCAGCGCGCGCGGAGAAGCTCCGTATCGCTGAAGAAGAACCGCGACTCGCGCGTCGCGTTCTCGTCCGAGTCCGACGCGTGGATCGCGTTCCGCTCCTTGCTCTCGGCGAAGAGCTTTCGGATCGTGCCCGCCTCGGCCTCGGCCGGATCCGTGGCGCCGATGGTCTTGCGGAAGGCGGCGACCGCGTCCGCCTTCTCGAGCACGACGGGCAGGCAGGGGCCCGAGGTCATGAACTTCGTCAGCGAGCCGTAGAACGGACGCTCGCGATGCACGGCGTAGAACTCGCCCGCCTCCGCGTCGCTGAGATGCGTCACCCGCGCCGCGACGATGCGGAAGCCCGCGCCCTCGATGTGCGCGAGGATCTTTCCTGCCTTGCCCGCGCCGAACGCGTCGGGCTTCACGATCGCCAACGTCCTGTTGCCTGCCATGATCACGATCCGATGAGTTTGCGTACGATGTCCCCGCGCGTGAGGAAGCCGACGAGCTTCCCTTCACGGACCACGGGGACGCGATCCACGTCCTTGTTCGCCATCAGCGAGGCGACTTCCGCGAGCGGCTGCTCGGGCGAGACGCAGAGGACCTGGCGCGCCATGACGTCGCGCACGGTGCGCGGCGTCGGGAGCGGCGTCTTCATGCCGCTGGCGTCACCAAGATAGTTGGTGAGGAGGTGGCGGAGCAGGTCCCGCTCGCCGAGGATCCCGATGACTCGCTGCTCCGCGTCGACGACGGGGAGCGCGGCGACGCGCCAGCGCACCATCTCGCGCGCGGCGTCGCGCGCGTACATCTCCGGCGTGATGAAACGCGGCCGCTCCGTCATTATGTCGCGAACGAGCAGCTGCTCGGGGAGCTCCGCGTCACGAAACGCGGGAAGCGCGGCGAGGGCACGCGCGTCCGGTGCGGCGAGCACCTCCTGCACGGTCTCGGGGCGGGAGAGCACTCGTGCGAGCGAGCCGACGAGCTGGAGATAGCGCGCCGCCATCCGCGGTGGTGCGGCGATGAGCAGAACGATCCGCGCGCACTGCGCCCCCTCGTCTCCCAGCTCGCGGCAGATGGGCGCGCGTGCGGTGCCGATCGCGACCGCGATCTCGCGAACCGCGTCGGTGCGGTAGTGCAGGAGGAAAGCGCGATCGCCCATCGCGACGATGTCCTCCGGTCGCTCGGACTCGATGCGCTCACCGAGCGCGGTCGGGTTGTGAACGGCGCCCGCGGCGACGAGGCACTCGCAGAGTGTCCGCGCCGCGGCGGGAAGCTCGGTGGCCCCGAGCGGGACCACCGCGCGATCGGCGACGACGAAGTCGGAGAGACGCACGGACGTCGCCTGCCTGACGCTACTTGAGCCGGGCCCGAACCAGCTCGACGAAGTCCAGCGGACGCTGGGCAACGCCCATCGCGGCATCCTTGAACGCCTGGATCTTCTCGGCGGCCGTGCCCGCGCTGCCGGAGATGATCGCGCCCGCGTGCCCCATGCGACGCCCCGGAGGCGCGGTCTGGCCCGCGATGAAGCCGACGACGGGCTTCGTCATGTTCTTCTTCACGAACTCCGCCGCTTCCTGCTCGTCGGTGCCGCCAATCTCGCCCATCATGCAGACGACCTTCGTCGCCGGGTCCTTCTCGAACGCGGCGAGGCAGTCGATGAAGTTGGTGCCGTTGATCGGATCGCCGCCGATGCCGACGCAGGTCGTTTGACCGAGGCCGGCGCGGGTGAGCTGATAGACCACTTCGTACGTCAGCGTCCCCGAGCGGCTGACGACACCGACGGGGCCGGGCGTGCAGATGCGGCCCGGGATGATGCCGACCTTGCTCTGCCCCGGCGTGATGAGCCCCGGACAGTTCGGGCCGAGCAGCCGCGCGCCCTTCTCCTTCACGAAGGGATAGACGCGGGTCATGTCGAGCACCGGCACGCCTTCGGTGATCGCGACGATGAACTTCACCCCCGCATCCGCGGCCTCGAGGATCGCGTCGGCGGCGTACATCGGCGGCACGTAGATGACGCTCGTGTTCGCGTTCGTCGCCTTCATCGCCTCGGCGACGGTGTTGAACACCGGCACCTTGTCCTCGAACTTCTGCCCGCCCTTACCGGGGGTGACACCGGCGACGATCTTCGTACCGTACTCCATCATCTGCTTCGCGTGGAACGAGCCGTCGCGGCCCGTGATCCCCTGCACGATGACGGTCGTGGAGTTGTCGATGAAGATGCTCACGCGGCCTTTCCTCCCTTCGTCGCGAGCTCGACGGCCTTCTTCACCGCTTCGTCCATGTCGGACGACGCCGAGAAGCCGTTGTCCTGCAGGATCTTCATCGCGATCTCCTCGTTGGTGCCGGTGAGCCGGATGACGATCGGCACCTTGAGCGGGTTCTGCTTCGTCGCGGTGACGATGCCGTTCGCGACGTCATCGGTTCGTGTGATGCCGCCGAAGATGTTGAAGAGGATCGCCTTCACGTTCGGGTCGGCCGTGATGATCTTCAGCGCGTTCACGACCTTCTCCGGATTCGACGAGCCGCCGATGTCGAGGAAGTTCGCAGGCTCGCCGCCGTAGTACTTCACGAGGTCCATCGTCGCCATGGCGAGGCCGGCGCCGTTGACGACGCAGCCGACGTTGCCATCGAGCTTGATGAAGGTGAGGTTCGCGTTGCGCGCCTGCACTTCGCTCGGTGCCTCGGCGCTCTCGTCGCGCAGCTTCGCGATCTCGGGATGGCGATCGAGCTCGTTGTCGTCGACGACCATCTTCGCGTCGAGGGCGAGCACTTCGCCCTTGGGCGTGACGACGAGCGGGTTGATCTCGGCGAGCGAGGCGCCGCTCTTCACGAACGCCTGATAGAGCTGCTTCATGATGCTCGCCGCGGCGCGCGCCTGCTTCGCGTCCTTGTAGAGGAAGAAGCCCATCTGCTGCGCCTCGAAGTCCATAAGGCCGTAGCGCGCGTCCACCGGGTGATACATGATCTTCTCCGGCGTCTTCGCGGCGACTTCCTCGATGTCGATGCCGCCCGCGGGGCTGACCATGAAGACCGCCTTCTTCCGCGCGCGGTCGACGATGATGCCGACGTACGCCTCGCTGGCGATGTCGGCCGCGGGGGTGACGAGCACCTTCTGCACGGGAAGATCCTTGATGTGCAGCTTGAGGATCTTGTCGGCTACCGATCTGGCCTCCTCGGGAGTTTTCGCGAGCTTGACGCCGCCCGCCTTGCCACGACCGCCGGCGTGGACCTGGGCCTTCACCACCACCGTGCCGCCGAACTTCTTCGCGATCGCCTCGGCTTCCGCCGGAGTCGTCGCGACCTCGCCGGGCGGAATGGGGATCCCCGCCGCGCGGAAGATCTCCTTCGCCTGATATTCGTGAATGTTCACGCGCTCTCCGCTGTGATAGTCGTTCCGGCTTCGCCGCGCACCGCCTCGCGGCCCTTGCTCAACTCCGTGATCACCGCGCGGCCGCCGGTGCGCCGCACGAAGTCTATCGCGGCGCGAACTTTCGGCGCCATGCTCCCTTCGCCGAACGCCTTCTCGGCGTCCATCTTCGCCGCCTCCGTCACCGTCAGGGTCCGCAGCGGTCGCTGCGGCGGCTTGCCCCAGTCGAGATAGATCGCGTCGACGTCGGTGAGAATGACGAGGAGCTCCGCGTCGAGATCGCGCGCGAGCACCGCCGATGCGAGATCCTTGTCGATCACCGCGTCGAGCCCTTCCCAGCCCTGCAGCTTGTTGTCGTAGTAGATCGGCGCGCCGCCGCCTCCGCACGCGACCACGATCGTTCCGCGATCGACGAGATGGCGGATGATCTCGAGCTCGTGGATCTGCAGCGGCACCGGGCTGCCGACGACGCGGCGCATGCGCTTGCGGCCGTCCGGCTTGATGACGTTGCCTTCCGCCTCCAGGTCGGCGACGCGCTCCGGGGGAATCTCGTGGCCGATGAACTTCTCTGGGTGCGTGAGCGCCGGGTCGTCGGGCGCGACGTGCACCTGTGTTATGACCGTGGCCACGTCGCGCCGGCTCCCGTTCCGCCGCAGGATGTTCTCGAGCGACTGCTGGATCATGTAACCCATCCAGCCGGCGGTCGCGGCGACGAGCACGCCGAGCGGGAGGGGGCTCACGTCGCGCCGCGCCATCTCGTTGCGCAGCAGCTCGTCGCCGACCTGCGGGCCGTTGCCGTGCACCAGACAGACGTTCCATCCGTCGAGCGCCAGATCCACGAGCGGAGCGACGGCCTCGCGCGTGTGGCGGAACTGATCGTGGATGGTCGAATGCTTCGCCGGGGACAGGGCATTGCCCCCGAGGGCGATGACAGCGGTGTGGCGCGGGTGCTGTTCAGGCATAGGAGAGACCGCGCAAGCTATCGGCTGCCGGAGGGGTATTCAAGCCGATCACTTCGGCGGACGCCCCAGGACGCGGCCCAGCGCATCCCAGTGATCGGCGAACGCTCGCCAGTCGCCACGACGCTGATCCGCGCGCAGGCTGTCGTAGAGAGCGGCGGCACTCGTTCTCAGGTCCGCGGGTGGACGCGTGACGGGCACCGCGGGCTGCGTCTCGCCGAGCGCGGCGAAGACGGTCGCGCCGGCGCGAATCGAGTCTGCACGCAGAATTGTCACCGCCGCCAGCGAGGGCGGATTCTGGGGACGGATCAGGTAGCTCGATTGCGTGAGCATCAGACCGCGCCGCGTGGGTACGACGTTCACCACCCCGCGCGCGATCCGCGTGTCGCGCGCCGCCGACGATGCGCTGTCGCCACCGCGCAGCCGTTCGAGTGCGATCGTCCAGTGCGGTCCGGCGGAATCGGCGATCCATCGGCTCCCGCTCGCCGGACCACCGCGCGCGACGACGGCGCCGTCGAGATGCTCGTCCGCGCGCAACACAGGCAGCGCGAGCGCGAGCGACGAGCCGAGCGCGAATCGTCCGCCGCTTCCGCCGGTGAGGGCGCTGTCGGAGCCGTCGCTGAGCGGGATCCGCCGCTGGATCGCTCCTTCGCTCACCGTTCCCGCCGTCGCGAAAGCGGCGCGCTGTGCGAGCGCGGCGTCGGTGGGCGGCGGGAGCTGCGCGGCCACCGCGGGATCGAGCTGCGCGACGCCGATGAACAACCGCGGAAAACGCCGCCGCCACGCGCGCGCGAGCGGATCGTTCTCCATCGCCGCGGTGTCGGTCACGAGGCGCACGCGCCCCGTCGTCGCATTGACGACCGCGGTCGCCGCGTGGTGCAGATACGCGAGCTCCACCCCGCCCACATCGACGCGCGCGCTGAGCGGGTAGTCCGGCGCGGTCGTGTAGAGGTCGATCATCCAGAGCAGCGTGTCGCCCGCGAGCGCGGGCGTCACGTCGTCGCTCTGCTCGAAGAGCGGCGCGACCGCGTCGACGATCGCGCGGACGGAACGGTGCGCGACGAGACGCGGCGCGGGGTGCGGCAGGTCCTGCGTGAGGAGCCGGAAGTTCTGCAGCGCCCAGGCGGGAACGAGACGCCCGCTGCCCTCGGTCATCGGGACACCGACCATTCGCTGTCCGCTGTCGGCGACGATCGCGTACCCGTCGCCGGAATCGACGACCGTCACCGGCGCGAGCGACAGCCACTCACTTGTCGGCACGCCGCGCGGGTCCACCATCACCGGTCCGCCACGGTCGTCCACACGCGAGAGGGAGAAATACTGCGCGCCCCACTCCGACTCCGCGCCGCCGGCCCCTCTCGTCGCGACGAGCGCGGCGAGCTCTCCGCTGGGAAGCGTCCGCACGCCGAGGCTCCTCGTGATCTCGGCCCCGCGCGTGCGCTCGACCGAGCGTCTCAGAGCGACCAGGTCCCAGCTCGGCATCGCCCGCGCGACGTCGGAGACGAGCCAGCTGCTGTCGCGCGGTGCCGAAAGTTGCTCGAGCGCGAAGGCACGCCGGGTGTACGCGGCGCGCGTGGCGAGGTACGGCCGCTCGCGCACGACGGGGTCCTGCTGTCCCGCGAGACGCCGCGAGAGCGCGGGCGCCAACTGGTGGAGGAGCAACGAGAGCAGCAGCAATGCACTCACCGTCGCGAACGCGGCCCGGAGCTGTCCCGCCCAGCCGGTCCAGAGCAACGCGAGCGCCCCGGCGAGCGTGAGGATCGAGAGCAGCACGTTCGCCGGAACGAGCACACGGTGGTCGACGTACGCGAACTCGTGGAGCGTCCCGCTGCCGTCGCCGAGCAGGCTGAACGCGTCGAGACGATAGCTCCACGCGAGCAGGATCAGCAGCAGCGCCGCGAGCGCCGTCAGATGGCGTCGCACGTACTGCGACACACGCAGCGTGCCGCGCTCCCAGCGCAGGCTCGGCGTCAGCGCGTAGAGGAAGATGACGACGGCGGCGATGAGGAGCGTCGCCAGCAGCGTCCACCAGTAGAACGCGCGCTCGAGCGGAAGCCAGTAGGCGAAGAAACCGAGATCGCGCTGGAAGTACGGGTCGGCCTCGCCGAAGGCGTCCGCGTACGCGAGCTTCGCCGCCGGCACCCAATCGAGCTGCGTCAGCGCGGCGCCGAGCAGCAGCGAGAGAACGATCGTCCCGAGCAGGAGGTAGCGCGGCGGGACCTCTTCACCGATCTCGAGGTTCGCGACCCGCCGCGGGAGAACGAGCGAGACGACCGACCCGCGGACGGCGTAGAGATTCAGGAACGCGAAGATCGATCCCGCCGCGGCGGTGACTACGCCGGCGAGCGTCATGAACGTCGCCCGCGCCTTCCACACCGCGCCGGCGCCGAGCGAGGCATACCATTCGTAGTCGAGGATCACCGCCGCGAGACCGCGGCCGAGCAGCAGCAGGAGCGCCGCGACCGCGACGACGATGATCAGTCTGCGGCGCCCGCGCATGCGCTCAGATCGTCACGCCCTGCGTGCGGAGCCAGCCTTCCATCTCGTCGCGGATCTCCGTGAGCCGCTCGCTGCTGCGCGCCTCGTAGCGGGTGACGAGGATCGGCTGCGTGTTCGACGCGCGAATGAGCCCCCAGCCGTCGCCGAAGAGCACCCGGGCGCCGTCCACGCCGATGACCTCGCGTCTGCTGGTGAAGTATTCCACCGCCCGGCGGACGATGTCGAACTTCTCCTCCTCGGGGACGTCGAC
>JABFXM010000137.1 GCA_013361745.1 Gemmatimonadaceae bacterium
GGGGTTGAGCAACTTGTCGCTGAGGAGTACGACGCGGGTCGACGTCGCCTGGTTCGCGGTCGACGCGGCCGGGGAGCCCGCGGTCGGCGTGCCGCTGATGACCGCCGTCAGCACCGAGCCCGCGATGCGAACGCCGGGCTGCGGTCCGTACGACGCGCCCGCCGGCGCCGCGGCGCCTGGAACGTTCGGCGTGTCGGTGTAACTCGGCGTCCCGGCCCCACTCGGCGCAACGGCGAACTTGTAGAGCGTCGTCGAGCTCGCGGCGGGGACCTCCTTGTACGGGCTGTAGGACTGCACCGCGACGCCGGTGAACGTCGTCGCCGGCTTCGTCACCGGATTCGTCGTGTCGGAGCGCGCGACCCATACGTCGGCGCTGCCGAGCGCGGGATCGGCGTTGAACATCCGCACCGCGATGTTTCCCGCGGCGGGCGTCGGGAACGTCGCCGGATCGGTGAGGACGAGCAACCGGTCGTTGTTGCCGCGCGCCTGCCCCATGTAGACCAGGGTGTAGCGCGTGTCCGCCGCGAGCGTGATCGTCGTGTCGACGAGCCGCTTCTGCGCCTCCACCGGATTGCTCGAGTTGACGAAGATGCGCACCGGCCGCGAGCCAGGCTGGACACGCTGGTAGCCGCCGCTCGACCCGCGGAACTTCACGCCGAGGAAGGTCGGCAGATTCTCGACCTTGTCGATGAAGCGGAAGTCCACGATACCGGTGTCCACTGTCGCGTTGACGAAGCGGATCAGCGCCGCCGGCGGGATCGGCTTCGGGCCCGTCACCCCGCTGTCGTTCTTGCACGCGCTTGCCCCGAGCACGACCAGGCCAAGCACGGGAATCATCTTGAATCGCATGTATGCCGCTCCGAATTGTTCGAGAAGTCTGGGAGCCTCGAGCACGACGCCGCGCACCATCTCGGCCGCCGTGCCGTCACTGCGTCTGGGAACCACCACCAACCTTCGTGTCGCCCGACCCGCTGCCGAACCCCTTGATCGCGATCGTCGAGGCCAGCGCCAACCCTCCGGCGAAGACACCGACGGCGATCCAGGTTCTGGACTTCGAGAGCCGGCGCTCCTCCGTGCCGCCCACGTAGTCGCGCGCGACGACGAGCTGCTCGCCGGTCCAGCGAGCCGGAGCCGGCGCATCGATGTAGCTCACCTCGCGAACTCGCAGGATGTACGCGGAGTCGCTCGCGCTCGCGACCGGTCCGACGATGCGTCGAGCACCGGGGCCGAGCGGGCCGGCGAGGGCGACTCGCCCGCGATCCGTCAGCGTCAGCGCGACTTCCGCTCCCGGCGCCGGCGTGCCGCTCCAGAGCGGAGAGTAGGCATAGCACCCCGTCGCGCCCGGGAGCAGCAGCAGCGCGGCGATGAGCGCGCGAAGCTGCCGCCCCCGGATGCGAGATGGCGCCAAGCCCTCGCTGGCGTGAGACATCGACATCCCGGCTTCGGTCCGATCAGAGGTTCTTGTTGTTGATCGAGCTACCGAAACCGTAGGTGCTTGGCTTCGCCGCGCTCGAGCTTCCCGGTCCGCCGAGGTCGTAGATCGGCTTCACGCGCGCATCGAGCTCCTGGAAGGGGACCGGCCACTGCGTCGGAGACCCTTCGGGCAGGTCGCCCCACCCGCGCGAATCGAACCACCACGCACCGAAGGTCGTGTACGCAGTCTCCATTCGCTTCTCCCACTTCATCGCCTCGAAGATGTTGCCGCAGGCGGTGCTCGTGAAATTCGGCGGCTGCGGGACCCGTGGGACGCAGCTCGCCGCGCCAGGGACTGGGTTCGCGGTCGTTCCGCCAGGCACCGGCTGCGTCGCCGTCGTGATCAGGCCGGCGAGCCGGGGCAGCCCGGCGTTGACACGTGTCTTGTCGATCAGCGCCGCGGCAGCGGGGATGTTGCCCGTCCGGATGTAGCCTTCCGCGGCGAGCATGTCGTTCTCGGCGACGGTGAAGAACGGCAGCGGCGCGCCCGAGGTCTTGTTGTTCGCGAACAGGCGGAAGCGGTAATGGTCGTACCAGGAGGCGCGCCAGCCGATCCCGGCCTGGTCCTCGCCGGGTGGCCGGTTGCGGAAGTACTGGTTCGTGCGGGTCAGGGGCGCGTCAGCGACCGCCTCCTGCTGCGCGGCCCGCGTGCTCCCCTGCGGGTAGCGGAGGTCGGCGGTCTGGATCAGGAAGGGCGTGCGGTTATCGCGATCGGTGGCGAGCCATGCATCGTACGCGCCGCTCGAATCCGCCATGCCGATGATGTAGTACGTCATCTGATGCCAGTTCGCGTCGCGGAAGTGCAGACCGGTATCGAGCCAGTCGTAGTTCCATCCCTGCGACGGGTTCATCTGGATGACGAGATCGCTCGTGATTCCCTGCGTCGCGTCGGCGATGACCTTGGCCCAGTCGACGCTGGCGCGCTCCGCCGGATCGCGCGCGATCCCGGCCCGGATCTTCGCCCTGAACGAGCGGATGACCTGCGCGAAGCGCACCGCGGGGACGGTCGCACCGCCGGGGCCGGTGAGCCAACCCGCGGGAAGCGCCGTGGTCCCGGTCATGTTCGCGTACGCGAGCGCCGAGTCGAGCTCGGAGAGCGCGTAGGTCGCGGCCGACTTGTAGCTCTCGAGCGGCTGGACCTGGGTGGTCACGTCCTCGGGACGAGGCACGCCGAGCGAATCGTACGTCATCGCCAGATAGCCGATCGCGACGCCGTGGACGAAATGCGCGAAGGCGCGAAGGCGCTGCTCGTCCCCCGCGGTCGTTCCGAGCGTGAAGCCCGGAGCCTTCGCGCGCACCAGCACGTCCGACTCGGCCCGCGCGGCGAAGGAGAGGATGCGGAAGGTCGCGAAGTTCTCCCCGGCGTACGCGTTGCCACGATTGTTCCCGATCGACCCGCGCGGAATCGCGCTGCGCGGGCCGAGCCCGTTGTTGGCGAGCGCCGACGCGTTCTCGAAGGCGGCGGTGAGCATCCCCGTGTTCACGCGCGCGATGCTGCCGATCGTCCCGTCGATCACCTGCTGGAACTGGCTCGAGCCGACCGCCTCGACGTCCGATGGGCGGCGCAGCGTTCGCTCGCGATCGGGATTGTTGACGTTGTCGACCGCGACGACGTCCTTGCATGCGGCGAGTCCTCCGACCAGCGAGGCGACCGCGATGAACCGTGTGAATCGCATCATGTATCCTCGTCCGCCCCTGGGCACTGCCTGGCGGCAGCGCCCGAAGGGCAGGATGAATGAGTGGTCAGAAGCCGGCGCTGAGGACGAACGACACCGTGCGGAGCTGAGGGAAGGTGAACGCGTCCACCGCGTTGATCAGTCCCGACCCCGACTGGCTGTTGGTGACGCCGGCGCCGACCTCGGGGTCGAAACCGGTGTAGCGGGTCCACGTCTTCAGGTTGCGGCCGATGACGCTGACGGTGAAGTCGGCCGGCCCGAAGTTCCCGACGTGGTAGGAGCCCGAGAGCTCGCGCAGCTTCGCGAAGCTGGTGCTCTCGACGAAGCGGCTGTTCGGGCCGAGGATGTCGTAGAAGCCGCCGATCCCGGCCGCGTTGTCCGCGGGTCCGGCACGATAGTAGTAGCCGATCGGCTTCGCCCGCTGCAGGCTCTTCCCCGCCTGGTCGACGTCGTGCGAGAGGAAGTCGAGATAGGACCAGTGACGTCCCTGGTTGTACGCGCGCCCGCCGAACGCACCGTCGACGAGACCGTACAGCGAGAGCCGCTTCCACGTCACCGTGTGCGACATCCCCATCCGCCAGTCGGGGAGCGAATGCCCGAGCGGACGCAGCCCGACGGGGCACACCCCGCTCGCGCAGTTGTCGCGCACGAGCATCGGCATCCCCCACGCGAGCTGCGCGCCCCACGGCGCCGCGCCGCCGGGGAGGATCGCGTTCCAGAGGTTGTCAGTGATGCCCATCCCCGGATTGTTCCCCTGCCCGACCCAGACGATGTACCCCTCGTCGTTCTTCTGGAACGCGCTGCCCGCGCCGCCGCACATCGCCTGGAAATTGACCGTCGGAGTGACGGGCAACTGGCTGCAGCTCGTCACGAACTGGTGGCCGTAGAAGGTGCCGTAGCGCTCACCCTCCCCCACCCGGAAGAGCGAGCCGGTGCCCTGCAGATCGGTGCCGATGTAGAAGGGCGCGACGTTCAGCTTCGTGACCATCGCCCGGTTGGACGAGTAGTTGAGGCGCGTCGTCCACCCCCAGTCCCCGCCGCCCGTGACGATCGGCAGTGTCAGCGCCGCCTCCCACGTCTTGTTCTGGAGCGTGCCCGCGTTCTGCCAGCTCGTCGGGAACCCGGTGACCACCGAGCGCGGCGTCGGCAGGATCTGGTTACGCGTGTCCGACTTCGCGTACGTGACGGTGAGGCTGTAGCGGTTGAAGATCTCGAGATCGCTGCCGAGTTCCACCTCCGTCGCCACCTCGGGCTTCAGCTTCGGGTTGCCCTGCGTCACCGGCGAGAGCGTGCCGCCCGCGCCGATGTTGTACGTCTCGTACTGCGCGACGAAGGGCGGCGTGTTTCCCGCCGACCCGACCGAGGCGCGCAGCGTGAACTGGCTGATCTTCGACGTCGGCCACCATGGCTCACGGGCGACGAGCCACGCCGCCGACCCGCGACCATAGGTCTGGTACCGCTCGTCCCGTCCGAAGCGGGAGTTGCCGTCCTCGCGCACGAGAAGATCGACGGTGTATCGATCGAGAATGTCGAAGAAGGTGTTCGCCGCGTAGCTCACCTGGCGGGTCGCCGCGGACGCCGATCCGATGGACTGGAGGTTCGTCGCGTTCGCCGCCGACGTGACGCCGCCGACACGGAGCTGGTTGCCGAGCAGGCTGCGGCTGTCGAAATCGATGCCCTCGTACGACGCGCGGAGATTGAAGCGGCTGTTGACTGACGACAACAGCTGACGGCGAGCCGTCGCCTGGACACTCGCGTTCACCGACTGCGTGTTGTCGGTACCATTGAAGATCTGCCCGTTGTTCGTCGATGGCGACGAGTTCGTCGTGCGGTAGTTCTTGTTCCTGAACTGCATGTAGTTCAGGTTCAGCCGGTCGATGCTGAAGTTCGCGTCGCCGTCGAGCCAGTCGAGCGGCTGGTACTTCAGCGTCGCGCCGCCGAGGAACCGGTAGCGGATGTCCTGCCGCTGGATGTTCTCGAACGAATAGAGCGGGTTCTCGTTCTGCACGCCGCCGGAACCCAGGTTGGTGCGGATATAGAGCCGCCCGAACTGGTCGCGCTGCGTGATGTCGACGATCGCCGGCGTGCGCGTCAGGCGGAAGAAGCCCTGGCCGCCCTCCTCCTGATTGGCGCCGTCCTGATCGCTGCGGCTGAAGTAGCTGTTCGCCGTGAGCGACCACTGATCATTGAGCTTGTGGTCGAGGTTGAGGCGGCCGTTGACGCGGTTGTATCCCTTGAGCCCCTGGATCGCTCCGCCCTGCTTCGTGTAGCCCGCGCTCGACCGGAAGGTCGTCTGGCCGAAGCGGCCGGCGACCGAGATGTCATTGATCGTCACCGGCTTCGGATCCACGAGCTGCTTGACGGCGTCGTAGGTGCGGCCCGGATACGTGCCCGACACGAAGGCGCGCCGGAGGATGTCCCCGCTCGTCACCGCGCCGGGATCGACCGGGAACGACGGCGGCCCGAGCGCGAAGTCGCCCGGGGTGTTGTTGATCCGCGCCTGCTCCTGCCGGTAGTCGATCGTGCGCGAGCAGACGTTGTTGGTCCCGTACGAGTCGAGCACGCAGAAGCGCGTTCCGGTCTCGTCCAGCAGGAACGGCATGTTGCGCGCGATGCCGAAGTTCCCCTCGATGTCGTTGAGGCCGTACTCCGCGCGCGCCGTCGTGCTGACGCCGTCGCTGCCCGCGCGACCCTTCTTCGTCGTGATCTGGATGACGCCGGCCGCGGCGCGCGAGCCGTACAGCGACGACGCCGCCGCGCCCTTCACGACCTCGACGCTCTCGATGTCCGCCGGGTTGATGTCGGCGATGCTCGAGCCGAGGATGATCCCGTCGACGATGTAGAGCGGCTCCTGCCCGCGTCCCTGCCCGTTGATCGACGTGGGACCGCGGAGGATCACGCTCGGCGCCGTCCCCGGCCGACCGCTCGTCGCGGCGATGTTCGCGCCCGGTACCTTGCCCTGGAGCTGGCTGAGCGGGTTCACCGCCTGCACCGGCATGTCCGCGGAGTCGACGCGCGCGACGGTGAAGGGCACCTTCTGGCGCTCCGTCTCACCCGTCACGCCGGTGACGACGACCTCCGACAGCCGAGTCGGGTCGACGACGAGCGTGAAGCTCTCGGCGTGCGTACCGGCCGTGAGCGTGATCGTGCGCGACTGCGCCTGGTAGCCGATGAAGCGCGCGCGCAGCGTGACGGTCTGCCCGTTCACTCGCGCCGCCGGAATGAGCAGGGTGTAGCGGCCGGCCTCGTTGACCAGCACGCCTGCGTTGAGCTCGACGACCTGCACCGTCGCGCCGGAGAGCGGACGTCCTCCCTCCGCCGTGACCTGCCCGCTGATCACCGCTGACCCTTCCTGCGCCACCGCTGGTGTCGCCAGCGCGAACGCCGTGAGACACCCGACCAGCAGCCTTCCTCGAATCTCCTTCGACATCGCTTCCCCCCCAACTGGAGTGGTGATGATCCTCTGTTTCGTTTCGGTGCGTGCGATGGCGGCGCGCGCCCGCGGCGCGCGGTGGATCAGGCGGACGATGGGTGAGTCACGCTCGCGTTCCTCCTCTCGTTGCGGTTGAAATCGCGCCTGCCTGGGCGACATGTGCAACGACAGCCGACGGTGAGCAACGCACGCGTCGGCTGGCGACCCGCGAGCTTACGCGCGGGCTACACGATTGTCAAGAAGATGTAAGGAAGCGTAACTACTGCGCGCCGCGCAAGCCGCGCTCGGGCCCGGCGGATGCGTGCGGGCGCTGCCGATGCCCGTCAACGCATCGGCCTCAGCGCCTTCCGGGGGTCGAGAACTGGAAGCGCATCTGCACGATCTGCCGAACCCGACCGCCGCCCCTTCGACCGGGGACGAACGTCGCGCCGCGGAGCGCGTCGTAGACCGCGCGCGACATCAGGATGTGAGGCGACGAGACGATGGCGAAGTGGTCGGCTTCCATCCGCCCGCCCGTGTCGACGACGAACGCCGCAACCACGAGGCC
>JABFXM010000494.1 GCA_013361745.1 Gemmatimonadaceae bacterium
GCCGTTCTTCCGCAGTTCTTGTGAAGATCTTTCTACAAGACCGTGCGATCTCCCCGCGTAGACAGACCTCGACGCGACCCGCGACGAGCAGTCACCCGCCCTTCACCACCTTTCCGATCTTCCTGATGTCCTTCATGAACTCCTTCTCCGCCGCCGCGCGCTGATCGCTCGGGGCGCGCAGCACCGACGATGGATGCACCGTCGCGATGACGAGCGGCTTCGCGCCGAAGGGGCGAAGGAGCTTGCCGCGCTGCGTGCTCACCCGGAACTCCTTGCCGAGCAGCGACTGCGCGGCGGTGGCGCCGAGGCAGACGATGACGTCCGGCTTCAATACCTCGAGCTCGGCCTCGAGCCAGGGGTGGCAGGCGTTCACCTCGCGAGCGTTAGGCTTCTTGTGGATGCGGCGCTTCGTGCCCGCCTGCTCGTCCCACTTGAAGTGCTTCACCGCGTTGGTGACGTACGCCTGGCCGCGGTCGATCCCCGCTTCCTCGAGCGCGGCGTCGAGCAGCTTCCCCGACGGTCCGACGAAGGGGTGGCCGGCGCGATCCTCCTGGTCGCCGGGCTGCTCGCCGACGATGACGACGCGCGCGTCGGTCGGTCCCTCGCCGAAGACGGTCTGGGTGCCGACCTTGTAGAGGTCGCACCCTTTGCACTTCTTCGACGCCGCGCGGAGCTTCGCGAGCGTCGGCTTCGGCGGAACGAAGTCTTCCGCCGAGCCGGTGGTGCCGCTCCATGACGCGCGCGTCGCGCTGACCGGCGTCATCGTCGCGACCGCGTGCTAGTGGCCCGCGCTGCCGCGACCGGGGCCGGAATCCTCGCGGTGATCCGGCCGCTCGCGCCGCAGGTCGCCGCGGTTCCGCTCGCTGTTCTTCTCCGCCTCGTCGTGCTGCTCGCGATCCTCGTCGAGCCGCGCCCCGCCGACGCGCTGCGCCTTCCGCAGCTCCTGCGGCCCCTTCTCCCCGCGCCCGCTGGTGTTCGTCGCGCGCATCACCTGCTGCTGCTCGCGCGTCTTCGACCCCTGCCCACCCTCGTACTTGGTGGTGCTCTCCTTCGGCTGCTCCTCCTCGTGCTGCTTGTCGCGCTTCGGCATGACTCTGATCTCCTGGTTGAGGACCACCAGTCGGGCAAGCGACGTGCCCCGGTGGTGCCATCGGCCATGGGTCATGAGGCTAGTGTCATGACTTCCGAGTCGTGAGGCTGGAGGCAGAAGGCCATGGGCTGGAGGCAACGCGCGTGCTTCCAGCCTCCTGCCTCCTGCCACCGCGGTGATGACACTAGCCTCGTGTCGCATGGCTGGCCTGTGTCGCATGGCTGTCTTGTGCCTCATGGCACTCCCGTTCTTAGTTTCTCCCATGCACCGGAAGGCACTGAATCATCTCCGCCGCGTCGACCCAAGACTCGCCGCCGTCATCGACGTCGTCGGCCCCTGTCGCTATCAAGCCCGCGCCGACGGGACGCACCTCGGCGCGCTCGTTCGGTCGATCGTCTATCAGCAGCTCTCGGGGAAGGCCGCGGGGACGATTCATTCGCGGCTGCGCGCGCTCTTCGGGGACCGCGATCCGACGGCCGCCGAGCTGCTCGCGATGCCGGAGGAGACGCTGCGCGGCGTCGGGCTGTCGCGGCAGAAGCTGAGCTACCTGCGCGATCTCGCCGGCCGCGTCGAGCGCGGCGAGCTTCCCGTGGACTCGCTGCACGAGCTCGACGATGCCGCGCTCACCGAGGCGCTGGTGCAGGTGAAGGGGATCGGGCGGTGGACGGCGCAGATGTTCCTCATGTTCCGGCTCGGCCGCACCGACGTGCTTCCCGACCTCGACCTCGGGATCCAGAAGGGACTGCAGCGCGCGTACGGGCTGCGGAAGAAGCCGACGCCGAAGGACGTGCTCCGCCACGGGGAGAAGTGGGCGCCGTATCGCACGATCGCGTCGTGGTATCTCTGGCGCCTCCTCGACACCGGCGAGGTCGAGCGCGTCGGCGACGCGGCGGGGAAGAAGAGGCGGCCGGCCGCCCGCAAGAGGAAAACCCCTACCCGGCGCACCTAACGGCGTCTGGCGCGCCGCACGGGGACGCGTAACTTCGGGGGACCCTCCCCCCGAGCGATCATGCCCATCGTCACGCTGCGTCCGCGCACCGGCGTCGAGCTCATCGACGCGAGCTTCCAGTTCCTGCGCGAGAACTTCGCGCTCCTCTTCACCGCGGTCGCCGTCGCCTTCGTCCCCGTCGCGATCACGGCGTACGTCGCGGCGACGAACCCCGGCGACATCCTGCTCAGCGCCGTCGCGCGGCTCGCCGACTGGGTGTTCACCTCCGCCGCCCAGGCCGCGGCGATCATCATCGTCGCGAAGCGCTACCTCGGCGAGGACATCACCGCCGCCGATGCGCTGCACGCCGTCAGCAGGCGGCTCGGCACCGTGCTCGCCGTGAGCTTCCTCTACGCGCTCGGGATGGGTGTCGGCTTCATCCTCTTCATGATTCCCGGCATCTGGGTCGCGGTGACCTACTTCGCCGGGATGGCGGCGGCGATGGTCGAGGGAACGGGCGCGTCGCCGTCGCTCGAGCGGTCGAAGGCGCTCACGCAGGGGTCGAAGCTCCGCATCGCCCTGATCCTCGGCGTCTCGTACCTCGTCTACTTCATCGCGACGGCGTTCGTCGCGGGGCTGGCCAGCGCGCTGCTCGGCGTCACGGCGGGGACGCTGCTCGCGACGCTGCTGATGGCGTGCGTCTACCCCTTCATCGCCGTGCTCACGACGCTGCTCTACTTCGACCTGCGGATCCGCCGCGAGGGGCTCGACCTCGACCTCATGCTCGACGCGCAGGGCGCGCCGGTACCGGCCGCGGGGTGACCCGCGAGCCGCACGTGGAGTCCTGATAGACGCGCTCTCGCGCACCGCAGCCGACCTTCACCCCCCCCCGGCCATGCACGCTCCAGCGATCCGTCCGCGCTCGGCGATCGAGATCGTCGACGTCGCGTTCTCGATCTTCCGGTCGAACTTCGCGACGATGGCGGTGATCGGGCTCGCCGCCTCGCTCCCCTTCGTCGTCCTCATCTCCCTCGGCATCGTCTCCTTCGGGACGCTCGGCGCGAAGTCCTTCTCGGACAGCATGATGGCGATGATCCCGATGTTCGTGGCGTTGGGGCTCGTCGCCATCCTCTGGATGTCGGTGATCGACGGCGCGATGACCTTCGCGGCGGCGGAGGCTTATCACGGCAACCGCCCCTCGCCCGGCGACGCGATCCGCGGGGCGATCTCCAAGGGGGTCTCGCTCATCGGGGGGAACCTCCTCCGCGTCCTGCTCGTCGCGGTGGTCGGCCTCGTCGCCGCGATCGCCGTCGGCGGCCTCGGACGGCTGAGCGGATTCCTCGGCTTCATCGTCGGCGTCGGGGTGTTCGTGCTCTTCGTGCACATCATCGCGCGGACCTTCGCGATCACGAGCGCGATCGTCATCGAGCGCAAGGACGCCGCGGAAGGAGTCAGCCGCTCCTTCGCCCTCTCGAAGAACTCGACGATGCGCATCGTCGGCGTCGGGCTGCTCTGCCTCGTCGTGTACTGGGTCGGACAGTTCGCGGGCGCGCTCGTCGTGCAGCTGCTCGTCGGCTTCGTGCTCCGGAACCCGGTCGTCGCCGCGGTGCTCGGCAACGTCGTCGGGATGCTGATGTATCCCTTCCTCAACATCGCGCTGATGGTGCTCTACTTCGACCAGCGCGTGCGCAAGGAAGGCTACGACATCGACGTGCTCTCGAGCACGATGACCCCCGCGCCGCAGCCCTGAGCGATGGCGGCCGTCGAGCTGCGCCCACGATCGAACACCGAGCTGCTCGACGCCACCGTCGAGTTCATCCGCGCGCACTTCGTCACGCTCGCCAGCGCGGTCGCGATCGGTCAGCTGCCGGGGCTCGCGCTGAGCGCGCTCTGGCCGCCGACGCCGGCGCACCCCTTCGCGCTCTGGCAGGAGCATCCCGTGATCGCCGTGGCGCGGATCGTCCTGCTGATGCTCGTCTTCGGCTGCTGGACGACGATGTTCGTGTACGTGGTGGACGATCTGATCCACGGGCGCGCGACGACGCTCGGCGACGCGCTGCGCCGCGCGCTCCCGCGAGCGCTGCCGGCGACGGGTCTCTACCTCATGAAGTATCTCGTGATCATCCTCTGGTGCATGCTCTTCGTGCTCCCGGGAATCTGGGCGTTCGCGCGCTACTTCGCGGTCTTCCCCGCCTTCGCGATCGAGGGGCTGGGACCGTTCGCGGCGATCCGCCGCTCGAAGGCGCTCGCACGGGGGAACAATCTCCGCGTCATCGCCGTCGCGGGGATTCCCGCGGTGATCGTCCTGGTGCTGACGATCATCATCCAGCAGACGGAGATGGGGATGGGCGCCAGCCCCCGCGGCGTCGGCTTCGTCGGCGCGCTCACGAGCACCGTGCTCTATCCCTTCATGGCGCTTCCGGCGATCTTCCTCTACTACGACATCCGGACGCGCCGCGAGGGACTGGACCTCGACGTCGCGAATCTCCCCAGCGCCGCCGCCTGACGAACGGTGCAGCTTCGCCTCCCCGTCGACGAGACGGCAATACGTGACACGATGCGGGCCGTCTTCAGGCAGGCGGCCTACGTCAAGCGTCAGCCGAGCTGGCTCGGACGGCTCATCGAACGGGTGCTCGACTGGATCGGCGAGCAGCTCAGTCACGCCGTCGCGCTGCGCCGCGGAAGCCCGTACGCATTCTGGACGGTCGTCATCGTCGCGATCATCATCGCCGTCGCGATCGCCGGCCGGCTCGCGTTCGTGAGCTACATGCGGCGGAAGCGCGGCATCGGCGCTCGCCACGCGTCGAGTGGCGGCGCGCCGGTGGGCTTCGGCCGCGACCCATGGAGCACCGCGCAGCAGCACGCCGCGAACGGGGACTTCACCGCCGCCGCGCACGCGCTCTACGCCGCGCTCCTCGCGACGATCGCGCGCCGCGGGCTCGTCCGGCTGCACCCCTCGAAGACCGCCGGCGACTACGCGCGCGAGCTGCGCGGGCGATCGGCCTCGGGGTTCACGCTCTTCCGCGACTTCGCGCGCGCGTACGACGTCGTCGTCTACGGCACAGGCGTCTGCGACCGCGAGCGCTGGGAGCGTCTCCAGCAGCTCGCCCTGCCGATCGTGCAGGCCGATGGCTGATCGCCTCCTCGATCGGCTGCTGACGCCGAAGATCGTCTTCGCGACGCTCGCGGTGATCGTGATCCTCGCCAGCATCCTCGTGCCTAACGACGAGCCGGACGAGGCGAGCGGGACGCTCTCCTCGCTGAGCTACGAGCGGTCGGGGGTGCGTGGCTGGTACGAGGGGGCGCAGCGGCTCGGCTGGACGGTGAAGCGGCGCGAGACGCGGCTGTCCGGCGCGCTCTCCGACTCGGCGGTATACGTCCTCCTCGCGCCCGAGATCGAGCCGACCGCCTCCGAGGTGGGCGCGCTGCTCGGCGCGGTGCGCCGCGGCGCGGGACTCATCGTCTCGGCGGAGCGGCGCTCGCCCCTCGCGGACTCGCTCCATCTCTACAGCGACGACTTCCAGTACAGCGGATATCCCGTCGTCGGCGGGACGATGCCGATGCCGCGCGCGGACGCGGCCGCCAGCATCGCCGCCATCGACAGCGAGGTCGCCGCCGACACCGCCTCCGCGACCGGGCAGCCGGCCGACAGCGCCGGCTACGACCCCGACGAGCCGACCGGAGACAGCGCGCTCGTCTCCCTCGACAGCGCGGTCGCGCGCAACGAGGCGACGCGCGACAGCCTGGCGCGGGTCCTTCGCCGGCGCGCGCGCATCTCGCCGACGCTCGCGGCGTACTCGTATCACGTGCACGCCGCGCTCACCGCGACGCGTCCGCTGCCGCGCGACACCGTCCACTTCCTCACCGTCGTCGCGGTCTCGCGGATGATCCCATCCGTGAAGCCGGCGGCGATCGGGCTCCCGTTCGGCGCCGGCCGCGTCGTCGTGCTCGCCGATCCGGGGATCGTACGCAACGCGCTGCTCGACGAGCACAGGCTCGTCGTGCTGCCGCAGCGGCTGCTCGAGTGGAGCGCGCCCGCGGCGAGCGCGCGCGTGATCTTCGACGAGTACCATCACGGGCTCGGTCGGCACGGCAGCATGACCGCCGCGGTGCGACGCGCGCTCACCGACACGAACGTCGGCCGCGCCGGTTTGCAGGTGATGCTCGCCGGGCTCGTGCTCCTGACCGCGCTCGGCGCGCGCCCGATCCCGCCGCGCCCGCGGATGCGTCTCGAGCGCCGCTCGCCGCTCGAGCACGTCGGCGCGCTCTCGCGCGCGTACATGCAGAAGGGCGCCACGCGGCTCGCCGCGCGACGTCTCGTCCACGGGATCCGGCGCCGGCATGGGACCGTGGCGCGCAGCGGCGACGACGAGACCTGGCTGCGCCGCGTCGCCGACCGGTACCCGGCGCTGAAGCCCAACGTCGAGCGGCTCATCGCCGCGACGCAGCTGCCCGTTTCCCCCCGCGACTTCACCCTGCTCGCGGACGACATCGACACGATCGAGAGGACCCTCCGCACGTGACCGCTCCTTCAGCAGGCCCGAAAGCAGATGAAGTCGCCGACGTCATGCGCCGCGTGCGCGAGGCTGTCGCCTCCCGCGTCATCGGCCAGGACGAGGCGATCGACGAGGCGCTCATCGCCTTCCTCGCCCGCGGCCACGCCCTGCTCGAGGGGGTGCCCGGCACCGCGAAGACGCTGCTGGTCCGCGCGCTCGCCGGCGCGCTCAACGCGCGCTTCGGCCGCATCCAGTTCACTCCCGACCTGATGCCGGCCGACGTCTCGGGGACGAGCATCATCCGCGACGCGGCGCGCGGCTTCGAGTTCCGCGCCGGTCCGGTGTTCACCGACCTCCTCCTCGCCGACGAGATCAACCGCGCTCCCGCGAAGACGCAGGCCGCGCTGCTCGAGGCGATGGCCGAGCGCCAGGTGACGGTGGACGGGACGCCGCACGCGCTCGACGAGCTGTTCACGGTGTTCGCGACGCAGAACCCGGTGGAGTACGAGGGCACCTTCCCCCTTCCCGAGGCGCAGCTCGACCGCTTCCTCCTCAAGATCCGCGTCGGCTATCCGGCGAAGGAGGC
>JABFXM010000136.1 GCA_013361745.1 Gemmatimonadaceae bacterium
GTAGAGAGTGCCGAGTGTATACGCCGCGGCGTCGATGCGATCGAAGTTCGGATAGTTCTTGACGAGCTCTTCGTAGCGCGCGATCGCCGGCGCGTAGTTGGGTCGGATCTGCCCCTCGCGCGCCGTCGCGGTGCTTCCCGGCGTACGCGCGGCGGCGCCGGTGTCGGTCGTCGCGGCGGGCGTCGAGCCGCGCTGCGACTGCGCGAATTCCTCGTCGGCGCGCCGCACGAGCAGCTCGCCGAGCTGGAAGAGCGCATTCGGCCGGAGATTGCTGGTCGGATATTCTTGGAGGAATCCTTCCAGCTTCGCGATGGCCGAGTCGCGCGCCGCGTCGTCCGCCACGCGCGCCGCCGTCACCCAGCGGACGGGTGTCGCTTGCGCGCTGACGACCACGGGCGCGGCGATCATGGCCGCGGTGAGAAAGCGGAGTGCTCGCATCATCGATTACTTCTGCTGCGGGGTGTCGCGACCCGTCGGCGAGGAGCCGGGCGCCGAGGCCGTCGGAGCGGGCGCGCTGATGCGCGCGCTGCTCGTCGTGCCCGTCGCTCCCGTCTGCCCCGCGTCGAGTGCTTGGAAGAAGGAAGCGCTCGCGGAGCCGAACTCCGCCGCCTCCGTGTCGCGCTTCAGGCTTGCGATCATCTCGGTCGCGCGGGCGCGCAGCTCCGCGTCCACCACCGCGACCACCGCGTTCTCGGCGGCGGCGCGCGTCGCTTCGGCCGACGCGAGCGTCGCCTGGAGCGCGCGCGCCCGGTCGGTGGTACCACTCTGCAGGCGGGCGATCTCGCCGCTCAGGAGCTGACGCGTCGAGGCCAGCGCGCTCTGGTTGTCCGTGAGCAGCTGCGCGAGCCTGGCGCTCTTCGCGTTCAGCGAGTCGCGCTTCGCGAAGACGGGGTGATGTCCGAGCGCCTTATCGAGTCCCTGCTCGATCGTCGAGGCGAGCTGCAGATACGTCGCCGCGGTCTGGCTCTCGATGTCGAGGAGCGCGTATTCGTTCGTGGTCTGGGCGCCGGCGAGCGTCCCCTTGACGCTGTCGATCGCGGCGCGGTTCTCGTTCGCGAGCATGCGCGTCGTGTTGATCTGTGCGACGAACATCTGGCGAAGTCGCGTCGCGGCCGCGTCGAGCGCCACGGCGAGGTGCGCGAGCGAGTCGCGCGCCGCGGTCACCCGGGCCGCCAACGCGTTGAGCGCGTCGGCGTCGGAGTTGAGCCGTGCCTGCAGCGCCTGCAGCATCGCGATCTGGCGCTGTTGCGCGGCGAGCAACTCGGCCAGCTGATGCTGGGCGAGGATCACCGCCACGTCAGCGCTGTACAGCGCCTGCGACCGCTGCGCGAACAGCTGCGGATTCGTCGTCGCCGACGCGGGCGCGAAGACCACCCGGCGCGGCAGGTCTCGCACCGGCGCCAGCGAGTCGACGCGCTGCGTGACGTCGTCGAGCGCGATGATGTCGGTCGAGGACACCGCGGGGACGATCGCCGTCGCGGAATCGCTGAAGGCGGCGGCGAGCGCCTGCTTCTCCGAACCCGCGGCGTCGTCGAGCGCGATCGTCTTGCCGTTCGCGGGATCGTTGAGGAAGAGGAATCCCGCCGCGCGCGCCTGGACGAGCGCCCGGGCTGCCGCGCTCATGGACGTCTGCGCCTTCGCCTGGAGCATCCGAGACTCGCTCGTCATCGAATCGGCGACGTTGCGGAAGACGTTCGCCGCCTCCGTCGTCCGTCCGAGCTGCAGCAGCGCCTGTCCGGACATGAGCCGCGACTCGTCGCGTTCGGGCAGCTGCGGGTAGCGCGTCGCGAACTGATCGAACGCCTGGCCTGCACCGGCGATGTCCTTCGCCTTGTACAGCGCCCAAGCGCGCGTCAGCAGCGCCTGCGCGGCGAAGCCGCTCGACGGGTTGACCTGGCCGGCGAGACGCGCCGCGTCATCGAAGCGGCCGCCCTCGTACGCGAGCTGCGCCGCGGTGAGGCGGACCTGATCTTGAAGCTTGCCCGTGACGTTCGACGCGAGCGACTCGAGCGTTCCGAGCACCGTGGCGCGCTGTGTCGTGTCAGCGCGGAGCGTCGCCAGCGCGGCCATGTACTGCGCGTACTGCGCGTACGGAGCACCGCCCTGCTGCGCGGCAGCGAACTGCTGCGACGCGACCGGCAGGTTCCCCGTCTGATACGCAGCCAGCCCGGTCACGAGCGCCGCGAGGCCGCGATCCTCCGGCCCGATCGTCTGCGCGACCTGCGTGACCTGCGCATAGTCGCCGTGCCGGTACGCGTCCAGCAGCATCTGCGTCCGGAGGAGGCGCCCGAAACGGCTGCTCGCCGTCCCCGAGGTGAGCGTGTTCGCGGTGTTGCGGAACGCGCTGTCCATCCCGAGCCGGTAGTAGGCCTGGGAGAGGAGGAACAGCATGTCCTCGCGGCCGCGCAGCGCACCCGTCGCGGAAGCGCTGGTCAGGGCGACGGGAGCGGTCGAGAGCCACTGGAGCCGGCTCAGCGCCGGGATGTAGCGATCCTCGAGCAGATCGTAGAGCGCGACCCGGATCTCGGCGTCGACGCCGCGTGGCTGGTCCGCCGCCGGGACGATCGCGCTGTCGCGCCGCGCCTTGCCCGCGGTGGAATCCGGCCGCATGCTCGTCGTCGCCGCGGCACTGTCCGGACGGGCCGGTGCCGTGGGCGCCGGCGTCACCTGTGCCGCGAGCGGCACCGCGCCAGCGAGGAACGCGACGAGACTGACTGTGCGAAGCATAGACACCCTGGACGATCGCCTCAGAACGGTGTGGTACCGCGGCTCGTCCACGTCGACGGGACGACCTGACCGTTCCGTACCGCGAACTGCACGTACGTCACCGTCTCACCAGCGGCGGTCACGTTCATCGTCTGCGTCATCGGCTGCCCGTTCACCGTGATCTGGAGCGTCACGGTGTGCGAGGTCGGCAGCACGTCGGCGCGATAGACCTGATCGACGGCGCCCTGCCGGAGCGCGCTGTTCGCGGTCACCGTGTAGCTCCGCGAGTCCACCTGCGCATTGTCCACCTGGAGCGTCGCGTTGCCGAGGATCTGTCCCGGCCCCGTCGACGAGTCCGCGCGCAGCAGCACCACCAGCATCGAGCCCGACCGCCGCCGCACCGCATCGGCGATCGTGGTGAACCGATCGCGCTGCGCGAGGAGGTTGTCCTGCGACGAGGTGAGCATCGCGTCGAGCTGCTGGAGCGCGTTCGACTCGTTGCTCATCAGGAGCGCCTGCGCGCGCTGCTGCATCATCTGCGCGATGACGTTCTCGATTCGCGCCTGCAGCTGCACCCGCTGCGCCCGGAGATCGGAGAGGGCGGACTGCGTCTGCTGCAGCTCCTTCACGAGCTCCTCACGCTTCTGCTTGTACGCCTCCTGCTGCACGTCCTGCGCAGCCACGCGATGCGATGCTCCGATCGCCATCAGGGCCAGCGCCGCAACCGCAATTCGCTTCATCGCCACGTCTCTGATCTCAGGGTTCGCCGCGGCTCAGAGCTGCGGCGGGTTGCTCGGGGCCGGAGTCGGCGTCGGGGTCGACGTCGGCGGCACTCCACTCTGCGACTCCACTCGACGGAGGCGCTCCTCGAGGCGTTGCAGTGCCTCACGCTCGGCGCGCAGCTCTGCTTCCGCCTGGGCTCGCCGCTGCTCGAGCTCAAGCAGATTCTGTGCCTCATAACGGTTGATCTCGAGCTCCAGTGCGGCGATGCGCTGCTGCCGACGCTGGATCTCCGCGAGCAGTCCCTGACGCGCGCGCTCGAGCTCCGCCGCCTTGTTCTGCAGGAAGTCACCGTGCAGCAGCGCGAACACGTTGCTCTGCCAGCCGATGCTGAAGACGAACTTGCTGTAGTTGTAGATGTCGGTCGCGCCGAGTGCGGGGTTCGGCCCCGTCGTCGTCGTCGGTGTCGACGGCGCCGATCCTGACCCGAGCTCGGTCATGTACACGCCCGCGCGGATCCCGCGATAGTTCAGGTTCGCGCCGACGTTGTAGTCCCACGCGTTGTTCTCCGCCATCAGCGACAGGCCGACGTTCGCGGTCGGGCTGAAGTCGAGCTTCCCGCCGTAGAAAAGTCCGCCGGTCGCGTGCTTGGCGTACGCCGCGCCGAGCCCACCGTCGTCGCTGAACAGACCATTACCGTAGCCGACGCTGAAGGACAGGTCGATGTCGGCCCAGCTCGGACGGATGTCAGTGAGCGCGAACGACTCCGTCGCGACGCCGTACACGGTGTTCGCCGTGTTGAAGTTCTGATGGAGCGTGTCCGCGACGTGCTTCTGATTCGGGTCGACTCCCGGCGGAAGGAGGTTGTACCCCACGCCGAAGCGGTCGATATGTTTGTACGGCCCGACGTTGCGCATGCCGACCGCCACGCTCGGCACCCATCCCGCCGCGCCGCCCTTGGCGCGCATCGACTGCTGATTGATGAGCAGCGCCTTCCCGAAGAAGCCCCATTCGGGGTTCGCCGAGTACGCAGCCCATCCGGCCTCGAGGAAGTTCCACCCCGAGATCGAGAAGGTCAGCTGCGAGTTCAGGGTGCTGTTGTAGCGCACCTTGAGCGGATTGGGATCGACGTTGAAGTGCTTCCCGGAGTAGTTGATCGCGAAATCCCCCGGGAGCGGCGACACCCACGCCGTCGGGATGTCGACGAGCCCGGATCCCCAATAGATGGTCTGCGGGAAGGTTTGCTGCGCGTCGACACGTCGCACGCCGCCAATCAGGATCGTGGCGGCGGCAAGCGCGGCGGAGACACGTGTGATTCTCATCGGTTCGATCGCTCCCTCAGTTCAGAGGCGGGTTGCTGGGCGCTGGAGCCGGATTCGCCGGCGGCTGTCCCTGGCCCTGCTGAATGCTCCGCAGTCGCTCTTCCGCGCGCTTGATCGCGTCGCGCTCTTCCTGGACCGACCGCTCGAGCTCAGCGCGCCGGTTCGCCATCTCGGCGAGCTCGCCCGCCTGTGCCTTCCGGAGCGCGACCTCGAGGCCGCGGATCCGACGTGCACGCGCTTCGATCTCGGCGTTCAGACGCTGCTGCTCACGCGTCAGCTCCGTGATTCTGGTGCGAAGCAGCACGCCGCGCGAGATGTCGATGATGTTGCCGCTGTAGCCGAGCGCGAAGCTGAACTTCGTGTAGTTGTAGATGTAGCCGCCGGTGCCGTTGTACCCGCCCTCTTCCAGCTCGGTCCCGTACAGGCCGGCCGAGAGCCCGCGCCAGTCGTACACCGCTCCGGCGTTCCAGTCGAAGCCGTCGTTCTCCGCCATGAACTCGAGCGTCGAGTTGAGCGACGGATGCGTGGAGAGGCGACCGCCGAGGAAGAGACCCTTCACGATCGTCCCGCGGCGGTTGTACCACTTGCCCTGTCCGCCGTCCTCGGAGAAGAGGCCGTTCCCGTAGCCGACCGTCACACCCGCCTGCGATCCCGGAAGCCGCCCGGTGAGCGGGCCGAGCCCGAACTGCTTCGTCACCACGCCGTAGACGGTTGGCGCCGTCTTGAACCCGCGAAACTGCGGCGCGACGAACTTCGAGTAGCCCGTCCCGTTGAACGTGACGTCGTGCGCGACGAAGAAGCGATCCTCGTGGCTCATCGGACCGACGTTCCGCACGCCGACGGCGATCCCCGGGATGGGGCTCGCGATCTGGTCGCGCAGCAGCAACACCTGGCCGAAGAAGCCGTAGTCGATGTTCTGATCATACGCCGCCGCCCCGATCGAGAACCGATTCAGGAAGTGCACGTCGAGCGCGACGTTCGAGTTCAACAGCGTCGCGGTGCTCATCGACTTGCCCGGCGCGTACGGAATGCGCTTCGCGCTGATGTTGAACCACGCGTCGTACGACCGCGGCGAGATCCACGCGACCGGGATCGTGACGAGGCCCGTTCCCTGGTACAGCGTGGCGTGATACGGATCCTGCTGCTGCGCGTCCACCCGCTCGGCGGCGAACACAGTCGCCGTAAGCGCGCACGTGAGCGTCGCGATCCCGCGTCGCATGATGCGCATGAAGCCTCCACTCCGGAATGATGTGCGGTCGCGGCATTCGCCGCGCCGTTCCCTGCGCGGGGATCGGTGGCGGCAAACGCCGGGGGCGCGTCCGGCCCTCACGCCGGCGCTCATGTGGAACGGCTGAGGTGCAAGAGACATGCCCCCTTGAGCCGCTCCAGCTCCATCTGCAAACCGCGCCGCTCTGACCGCCCCGCCGGAGCGCGTCATCGCATGGAATGGGCCCACTCGCGCCACCGCTCGGCACCCTCTAGGTTCCAGCGTCCGACCGGCCTTTCACCTTCTCAGCCCGTTCGCCGCCGTGCTCCTCCTCCGCACGTTCTGCCTCGCGGTCGCCTTCACCGCCTGCTCCACTCCTGAGCCGGCCCGCTCGGCGGCCAGCCCTGCCGCCACCGCCGCGACAACGGCGGCATCGCCAGCCTCCGCGACCGACTCCGCCACCCTTCTCGCCAAGGCCGACCGCGGCCGGATCCAGGGGGACTCGGCCGCCAAGCTCTGGCTCGTCATCGTCAGTGATTTCCAGTGCCCGTACTGCCGCCAGTGGCACGACGAGGTTTTCGCGACCGTGGTGCGCGACTACGTCGCGACGGGCAAGCTGCGCATCGCCTACGTGAATCTGCCGCTCGCCATGCACGCGAACGCCCTCCCCGCCGCCGAGGCCGCGATGTGCACCTCGGTCCAGGGCCGGTTCTGGCAGATGGACGACGCGCTCTTCCGCACCCAGGACCAGTGGGAAAAACTCCCCGACCCGAAGCGGATCTTCGACTCCCTCGCGGTGTCGGTCGGGGTCGACCCGGCCGCGTATCGGTCCTGCGTCGAGTCCAACGCGATGCGGGCGATGGTCGAGGCGGACGCGCGGCGCGTCGATGACGCCGGCGTCCGCGCTACACCGACGTTCTTCCTCGGGGACACGAGGCTCGAGGGCGCGATCCCTCTTCCGGAGTTCCGCGCGGCGATCGACAAGGCTCTCGCGGGCACGCGCTGACCGGCGCTTCCCCGGCGGGACGATAGCAGCGTGAACCCGCTCCTCCGCGCCATCTACCTCGCCGCGGGCGCCGCCGCCCGGGCGGCGGCGGCGGTCGCGCCGGCGGGGGGTG
>JABFXM010000512.1 GCA_013361745.1 Gemmatimonadaceae bacterium
GCCGGTGATCGGGGCAGCCGCCGCGGGGGTGCTCGCCGCGCCGGTGCTCGCGGCGCCGGTGTTCGCCGCCGCGCCAGTGTTCTGGGTCGCCGGGGCGGCGGCCGTGTCGTTCTGGGTCGCCGAGGTCTGCTGTGCATTCTTGTCGCCGCCGCTGCAGGCGACGATCGCCATCGCTCCCGCGACGAGCGCCAGTCCGTTGAACCGCATTTCGTGAAGCCTCCGTACGTTTTTGCCTGGAAGGAACGTGTTCTCCGCGGGGCCCGCGGAGCATTGTGAATTTATTCACAATGTTGGGTCAAGGCAATCGGTTGCAGAGCGTGTGCCGTGTCACCATGCGGCAAGCTGCTTTCACGAAGGTCTTCTCGCCGGAACCCTGGCTGTGTCCGCCGCTGCACTCCGACGCGACGCCTTCGGACGCGCTCCGTTGACTTCGACGCCATCTCCCTCTAGTCTTCGCGACTCATGCGACGCCTTGCTCATCATCATGCGCATCTGCACCACGGCTCCCGGGCCGGGGCGTCGTCGTGCGTGTGCGGGTGAGTCTCTGATCGCCTGAAATCACGTCTCGCGGTGTCACGGCCCGTCCATCCGGACGGGCCTTTTGTTTTCACTCGCCGGCCAGCTGGGCGGCGTCGAGGAGAAAGCTCGAATGCTGAAGATCGCGCTGCCGAACAAGGGGCGGCTCGCAGAAGAGGCTCGCCTCCTGTTCGGCGATGCCGGGCTGGAAGTGCGTGCGACCGGGGAACGAGCGCTCACCGCGTCGCTGGGCGGGGAGTTCCAGGCGCTGTTCGTCCGCGCGCAGGACATCCCCGAGTTCGTCGCTGACGGCGCGGCGGATGCGGGCGTGACCGGCTTCGACCTCGTGAGCGAATCGGGACGCGCGCTGGAGACGCTCACCGATCTCGAGTTCGGCCGCTGCCGGCTCGTCGTCGCGTCTCGCGATGATGGCGGTGTCGCGGAGCTCGACGACATCCCGGCGGGCGCGCGCGTGGCGACGGTGTATCCGCGACTCACCGAGCAGTTCTTCGCCGGTCGCGGCCTCACCGTCGAGGTAGTCCCTGTGTCGGGGGCGGCGGAGATCGCGCCGCACATCGGGATCGCGGACGTCATCGTCGACATCACCTCCACCGGTTCGACGCTCAAGGTGAACGGACTGCGCGAGGTCGAGACGATCATGGAATCGTCCGCACGACTGATCGCGGCGCCCGGGGCGCTCGCGGCGGTCGATCGCGATCGTGCCCGCTCGCTGGAGGAGCTCACCGCCGCGCTCTCGTCGGTGCTGCGCGCGCGCGGCAAGCGTTACCTCATGGCGAACGTTCCGAGAGCGGTGCTGCCGCAGGTGACGCGCGTGCTTCCGGGGCTGAACGGTCCGACCGTCATCGACATCCTCAACGGCGGCGCGCACGTCGCGGTGCACGCGGTGGTGCCGGCGAAAACGGTCTATCGCACGATCGCCGAGCTGAAGGCGCTCGGCGCCGAAGGGATCCTCGTGACGAGGATCGAGCGGCTGATGCCCTGAGCGCCCTGCGCGAGGCTGGCGATGACACTGCGATGAGAGACGAGAGAGAGATGACGAGAGGCGTGGCGACGAGCGAGCTGGCGTTCACCGGCCGGATCGATGCGCTGAGTCGGGACGCGAGGCAGCGGCTCATCGAGCGAGGGGTGCCGGAAGGCGACCTGACCGTTCGCGAACGTGTGGCGGCGATCGTGCGCCGCGTGCGCGCCGAGGGTGACGCGGCACTCCGCGAGCTCGCACGCGAGCTCGATGGCGTGACGCTCGACGAGCTCGAGGTACCGCGCGCGATGTGGACGCGTGCACTCGACGCGCTCGATCCGGCGCTGCGCCGGGCGATGGCACGCTCGGCGGAGAACATCGCCAGCGCGCATCGTGCTTTTCTTCCCGTCGCGCAGGAGGTCGAGACGGAGCCGGGGATCGTCGTCGGGCGCCGGCCTGATCCGCTCGCACGCGTCGGCGTCTACGCGCCGGGTGGCCGCGCGGCGTATCCGAGCAGCGTGCTGATGGGCGCGGTGCCGGCGCGCGTCGCCGGAGTCGGTGAGGTCGTGCTCTGCTCTCCTCCGCAGCGCGGCGGCTCTCCCGCCGGCGTGGTGCTCGCCGCCGCCGCGCTGGCCGAGGTCGACCGGGTCTTCGCGTTAGGCGGCGCCGGCGCCGTCGCGGCGATGGCATTCGGCACGGCCAGTGTGCCGCGTGTCGATCGGATCGTCGGGCCCGGGAACGCCTACGTCGCCGAGGCGAAGCTGCAGGTCTCGGGTCGCGTCGCGATCGATTCACCGGCCGGACCGAGCGAGCTGCTGGCGATCGTCGACGGGACCGCGGATCCGCGGCTCGTGGCGCGCGAGCTGATCGCACAGGCGGAGCACGACCCGGACGCCTGTGCGCTGGCGATCGCGCTCGGCGACGAGTGCGCAGCCGCGGTGGAGCGCGAGCTGGCGATCGCGATCGAAGAGGCCGCGCGTCGCGAGATAGTCGTCGCCGCGCTCGCGACACGCGGCGGCGTGCTCACCGCGGCGGACACCGAGAGCGCGCTCGCGCTGGCGAACGAGATCGCGGCGGAGCACGTGCTGCTGGTCCTCGAGGACACGCCGGCCGCGCTGGCCGCGCTCCGCGGCGCGGGGACGGTGTTCGTCGGCGCATCGAGCTCGGTCGCGTTCGGTGACTACATGACGGGCGCGAACCATGTTCTGCCGACGGGCGGGCTCGCGCGCTGCTACTCGGGTCTCTCGACGCTCGACTTCGTCCGCTGGACCACCTGGCAGCGGGTCGATCGCGGCGCCGCGGCGCGGCTGTCTGGTGATGTCGGCGTCTTTGCCGACGCCGAGGGGCTTCCCGGGCACGCTGCCGCCGCGCGCGCATGGAGAACGGAAGCATGACGACGCCACGCACCATCGAGGATCGCGACGCGGCTCTGCGACTCGCGCGCGAGAGCTACCGTGCGATCTCCCTGTACGCGCCCGATCGTGCTCCCTGTCGCATCGACCTCAGCGACAACACGAACACTTGGGGGATCGCGCCGGCGGTCGAGGAGGCGATCCACCAGGCGGCCATCGCGGCGGTGACGCGGTATCCCAATCTCTACGCCGCGCCGCTCAAGGAGGCGCTCGGCGGATACCTCGGCGTTGCGAGCGATCACATCGTCACCGGCTGCGGCTCCGACGACGTGCTCGATTCGGCGATCCGCGCCTTCGCCGAGCCCGGGGACGCGATCGCCTTTCCGGATCCGTCGTTCGCGATGATTCCGATCTTCGCGCGCATGAACGGCCTGCGGCCGATGCCGGTGCGGCTCACCGCGTCGCTCGATCTCGACGCCGACGCGATGCTCGCCACGGAAGCGCGGATCATCTACGTCTGCTCGCCGAACAACCCGACGGGCAACGCGATGTCGCGCGCGGCGGTCGAGCGGGTGGTCGAGCGGGCCAGCGGGATCGTGATCATCGACGAGGCGTACGCCGAATTCGCCGGCGGCGATTTCCTCGATCTTCTCTCTGCGAGCGACCGCGTGCTGATCGCCCGCACGATGTCGAAGGCGTTCGGGCTCGCGGGGCTCCGCGTCGGCTACGCGGCGGGTTCGCCCGCGCTCGTCGCCGAGGTGGAGAAGTCGCGCGGGCCGTACAAGGTGAACGGCATCGCCGAGCGCGCCGCGCTCTCGGCGCTCGGTGACGGGCTTCCCTGGGCGCGCGCGCACGTCGCGGAGGCGATCGCGAACCGCGAACGGCTGACCGATGCGCTGCGGGAGCGCGGACTCTCGCCCCTCCCCTCGGCGGCGAACTTCGTGCTCGTACCGGTCGCCGCGGCGAACGAGCGGGCGAGGCGGATGCGAACGCTCGGCGTCGCCGTGCGTCCATTCGAGGGGCTGCCACCGTTAGGCGATGCCCTCGCCGCGACCGGTGGCTCGGCGCTTCGCATCAGCGTCGGACCGTGGGAGATGGTCGAGGCGGCGCTCGGCGCGCTCGACGCGAGCGCGGAGGACACGCCGTGAAGCGGGTCACGCTCTTCGACTACGGCGCGGGCAACCTGCACTCGCTTGGGAAGGCGCTCGCCGAGACCGGCTACGAGGTGCGGATCGAGACCGATCCGCGTCGCGCCACCGAGACCGATCTGCTGGTTCTTCCCGGCGTCGGCGCCTTCCAGCTCGCGGCGGAACGACTCGCCCCCGCGCGCGAGGAGGTCCGTACCGCGCTCGCGGACGGCCTGCCGACGATCGGCATCTGCCTCGGGATGCAGCTCCTCTTCGACGAGAGCGAGGAGGGGAAGGGACGCGGTCTCGGCGTCATCCCCGGGCGCGTCGAGCGCATCCGCAGCCCGCGCGTCCCGCACATCGGCTGGAACAGCGTCGAGCCGTCGGGAGAAAAGGCGTTCGCGCGCGCGGGGCTCGACGTCGCGTACTACGCGCATAGCTTCGTCTGCCGGCCGGAGGACGAATCGGTCGTCACCGCCTGGACGACGGAAGCGGAGGATCGCTTTCCCGCAGCGGTGCGAGCGGGCAACGTCGCCGGCGTCCAATTCCATCCTGAGAAGAGCTCGCGCGAGGGTGTGACATTCCTCGCCGAGATGGTGAGGGAGGCGCTCCGATGATCGCGATTCCCGCGGTGGACATTCGCGACGGCGCATGCGTGCAGCTGGTCGGCGGATCGTACGCGGCCGAGCGTGTGCGTCTTCCCGATCCCGTCGCGGTCGCGCGCACGTGGACCGACGCCGGTTTCACGCGACTCCACGTCGTCGATCTCGACGCGGCTACCGGGCGCGGGTCGAACGAGCGCATCGTTCACGACCTGCTCACGTCGTACGATGCCGGCATCCAGGTCGGTGGTGGCGTGCGGAGTCCGGAGGCGATCGAACGGCTTCTGTCGGCGGGGGCGGAGCGCGTCGTGCTCGGCACGCGGGCGATCGAGGATCCGGACTGGCTGCACGAGATGGCGATGCAGTTTCCGGGAGAGCTCGTCGTCGCCGCCGACGTGCGCGATCGGCGCGTCGTGACGCACGGATGGGAGAAGCAGCATCTCCGCGACGTCCTCGACGTGATCGACGAGCTGAACGAGAGTCCCCTTGCGGCGATACTCGTGACCGCGGTGCACAAGGAAGGGCAGATGCGTGGCACCGATCTCTTCCTGATGGAGAGATCGGCGCCGTCATCGGGATGGCGCTCTACACCGGCGCGCTCGATCCGCGCGCCGTCGCCGGAGAGTTCTCCGCATGAGGAAGAACGCATGAGCGTCGTCGAGCGCGAGACGAAGGAAACGAAGATCCACGTCGCCGCGACGATCGGCAAAGGGAGCGGCTCGTCGAAGACGGGGATTCCCTTTCTCGATCACATGATGGTGACGCTGGCGCGCTACTCGGGGCTCGACCTCGAGATCAGCGCGACGGGCGACCTCACCCATCACACGCTCGAGGACGTCGCGATCTGCGTCGGGGCGGCGCTCGAGCGCGTCGTGCCCGCGACCGCGGCGCGCTACGCACATCGCGTGGTTCCGATGGACGACGCCCTCGTGGAGTGTGCGCTCGACATCGGCGGGCGACCCTACTATCGAGGGCCGTTGCCGTCGTCGCTCTACGATCACTGGATGCGCTCCTTCGCCGACAACGCGAAGGCGACGGTGCACGTTCGCGTGCTGCGCGGGCGCGATCGCCACCACGTCGTGGAAGCGGCGTTCAAGGCGCTCGGCCTCTGCCTCCGAGACGCGCTCGCCGACGACGGCGTCGTGTTCAGCACCAAGGGATCGGTCGCGCTGAAGGTCTCACCGTGACGCTCACGCGGCGCATCATCGTCTGCCTCGACGTTGCCGGCGGACGCGTCGTCAAGGGCGTGCAGTTCGAGTCGCTCCGCGATGTCGGCGACCCGGTCGTGCTGGCGGAGCGCTACGAACGGGCGGGGGCCGACGAGATCGTCTACCTCGACATCTCGGCGAGCGCCGAAGAGCGCGCGACGCTGCTCGACCTGGCGAGGCGAACGGCGGAGCGTCTGTTCGTCCCGCTCACCATCGGCGGCGGGATTCGCACCGCCGACGACGTCGGCCGCGCACTCCGCGCCGGCGCCGACAAGGTCGGCATCAACTCGGCCGCTCTCGAGCGTCCCGAGGTGCTGACGGAGTCCGCCGAGCGCTTCGGCGCGCAATGCGTCGTCGCGAGCATCGATGCGCGCCGCGAGAAGGGCGGATGGCGCGTGTACTCCCGCGGTGGTCGCACCCCGACGGAGCGCGAGCCGATCTCGTGGGCGCGCGAATGCGTCGAGCGTGGCGCGGGCGAGATCCTGCTCACGAGCATCGACCGCGACGGAGCTCGCGACGGCTATGATCTCGAGCTCACGCGGGCCGTCGCCGACGCGGTGCACGTCCCCGTGATCGCGTCCGGCGGGGCGGGGAATGCCACGCACGTCCTCGACGCTCTGCGCCAGGGACACGCCGACGCGGCACTCGTCGCGGGGATCCTGCACGATGGCGTGACGACGGTCGGCGCGATCAAGACGCTCCTCGCCGACGCCGGCGTCCTCGTGCGGCGCAAGGCGGCATGAGCGGCACGACCTTTCTCGAGGCGGTGGCCGACGTCGCTCGTCTCGCGGGCGACGTCGCGCTGCGGCACTTCCGCTCGGGTGTGACGGTCGAATGGAAGCAGGACGGCTCGCCGGTGACGATCGCCGATCGTGAGGCGGAGCGCGTCGCCCGCGAGTGGATCGAGCGCCGCTTCCCGACGCACGGCATCCTCGGCGAGGAGCACGGAGAGGTGCGTCCGGGCGCCGAGTATCGCTGGGTGATCGATCCGATCGACGGGACGAAGACCTTCGTGCGTGGCGTGCCGCTCTGGGGAACGCTCGTCGCGATCGCGTCGGGCGAGCGGGTCGTCGCCGGTGCCGCGTACTTCCCCGCGGTGAACGAGATCGTCGGCGCGGCCCCGGGCGAGGGATGCTGGTGGAATGGCCGCCGCTGCTCGGTCTCGTCCGTCGAGACGGTTCCGGAAGCGACGGTGCTCACGACGGATGAGCGCTTCCTGAAGACTCCGCGCCACGCGGGCGCGTGGCGCACGC
>JABFXM010000156.1 GCA_013361745.1 Gemmatimonadaceae bacterium
CGATGAGCACCCCCCACCGGCCGCTCCGCGCGCCGTCGCCGAACCTCGTGCCGACGTCGCTCGCCAGCGCGCTCGCGCTGCGCGGCGCGCTGTAGCGCGGGATCGCCGTCTCGGCGACGCGGCGCACCCGGCGTGCTCTCGCCCGGCGTCTGCGGCGCTGGGGGGCGGACTCCTCGCTCGACGAGGCCGTGCTCGCGCTGGAGGAGCTCGATTCCACGGCGGCGTCGCGCTGCGCGGCGACGGGCGCGGGGGCGGAGACGAGCGCGGCGCCGACGAGGGCGCCGAGCGCAATGACGAGCCGATGGCCCGGGCGCCTGGGCCCGGGTCGGTTGGAAGACGGCATCATGGTACGGTGAAAAGGCAACTCACGGGCCAGCGCCCGGTGCGCCTCGCACACCGGGTCGGCCCTCTACCCCTCAGACGCGCACGTAGATCCGCTTCCGGTGGAGCACGAGCAGGATCGCGTACCAGAAGAGGACGAACGTCAGGGCGAAGCACAACGACGCGACCCGCGGCGGGAGCCAGCTCGCGAAGACGGCGTCGTTGAACGCCTGCTGGACGGCGACCGGACGGCCGTTCACGGTCACCTTGAAGATCGAGTAGACGAGGCGCGCCATCACCCCGGATCCGACGAAGGCGACGATCGGGTTCACCCCGAAGACCACGAACGGCTTCGTCCACCGCGTCACGCGATGGATGTCGATCAGCCACATGCAGGTCGCGAGCGTCAGCGCCGCCATCCCGGCGGTGAAGAGGACGAAGCTCGAGGTCCAGAGCGACTTGTTGATCGGGAAGGACCAGTTCCAGATCATCCCGACCATCGCCGCGAGGCAGCCCGCGGCGAAGAGGCCGGCGATCCGCTCGAGCAATGCGCGCGGCGAGGCGATCCACCGCCCGGCGATGACGCCGAGGATCACGGTGCCGACCGCGGGAATCGTCGAGAGCGGTCCCTCGGGATCGAAGACGATCCCGCCGACCCAGATGTGCTTCGTGCCGAGGACCGCGCGATCGACCCAGGCGGCGAGGTTGCCTCCCTTCGTGTCGAGCATCCAGTCGCCGAGCATCCCCGTCCCCGGCACGGGGACGAGCGTCATCACGATCCAGTAGCCGTAGAGGATCACGGCGAGCATCACGATTTGCTGCTTCAGCGTCGTGCGCAGGGTGAGCAGCCCGCCTAACGTGTAGGCGATGCCGATCCGCTGCAGCACGCCGAAGACGCGGACGTGGTCGACGCGGTAGACGATGCGATCCCAGAAGGTCGGGTTGGCGATCCCGTCGACGGCGCCCCACTGGAAGAAGGGAAACCACGACATCAGGAAGCCGAGCAGGAAGATGATCGCCCCGCGCCGGACGATCGCCTTCGCGAGGTCGCCGTCGCTCGCGCCGCGGGAGCGCCGCGCGCCGAGCGAGAGCTCGGTGGTGATCCCGACGATGAAGAGGAAGAACGGGAAGATCAGGTCGGTCGGCGTCCACCCGTTCCAGGGCGCGTGCTCGAGCGGTGGATAGATCGCCGCCCAGGAGCCGGGGTCGTTGACGAGCAGCATCCCCGCGACCGTGATCCCGCGGAAGACGTCGAGCGAGAGCAGCCGCTCGCGCGTCGGCTTCGGTGCGGCGACCGCTGGAGGCGCGGTGACGTCCGGTGTCAGCGGGCCGAGGCCTTCGCCGGCGCGGGGAGCGGATGTCGTCATGACTTCTTCTCGTCTGCTGCCGTGGTCAACGTCCATCGTCCATCGGTGCACCGGAAGCGGAAAACCCGCAACGGTGCGCCCTTCCCCTCGTACTTCCCGCCGACGTAGGCGCCGCTGAGCCGCACGACGAGGGCGGTGTCCGCTTCACGGCTCAACCCGTGCCACGCCACGAGCAGCGAGGTGTACGGTCCGATGTCGTCCATGTTCTTGCGGACCTTCGCCCGGCCGGCGGAATCGGGGGGGTAGAAATAGGTCGGCCCCTTCTCCTGAAGCGCCTCGACGCCGACGTCGGGGAGCGCGGAATCGGTCAGCGCGGCGCTGAGGAACCGCTGCGGGTAGGGGTTCGCGTCCTTGATGTACCCGAGCACCGCCTTCCAGGTCGCGCTGTCCGGCGACTGACGGCAGCTCGCTGCCGCGCTCGAGCCACTCGATCGACCGCCCGAGCACGCCACCGTGCAGAGGAGGAAGAGCGCTGATCCGGCCAGAAAGATGCGGGACTGGACGAGGGGTTTCATGGATTACAAGCTGTTGTAGGTGAACGGCGCTGTCGAGTGCGGGCGCATGCGCGCGCCTCTCTCCGCACGCCTGTTCGACGCTCCTTCGCTCCGCACGTCACGCACGCCGGCACGCTTCCCGGAGGCACGCATGAGCACCAGCGCACGCGTCGAGGCCACGCACGCTCCCGTCATCCACCACAGCGCCCTTCGCGAGGGCGTGATCGCCGGAGCGCTCGGCGCGAGCGTCGTGGCGATCTGGTTCCTCGGGATCGACGTCGTCGCCGGTCATCCGCTGCGGACGCCCGAGGTGCTCGGGCGCGCGCTCGTCAGCATCCTCGGCCCCGCGGGGAGCGAGGGCGCGTTCGTGCACGTCGCGGCGTACACCCTCTTCCACTACTTCGCCTTCGCCGTGGTCGGCGTGCTCGCCGCGGTGATCATCCACTTCGCGGCGCGCGAGCCGTCGATCCTCGCCGGATTCGTGATCCTCTTCGTCGCGGTGGAGATCGGCTTCTACGGCTTCGTCGGGCTTCTCTCGGAGCCGAACATCCTCGGCGACGTCGCGTGGTACCAGGTGCTGATCGGCAATCTGCTCGCGGCGCTCGTGATGGGATGGTACCTCTGGCAGCGACACCCGCAGCTGGGGCGCGAGCTCGACGACGCGCTGAGCGGGCGGGTGAGCTGAGTCAGCGCGGCGCGAGCTGCGCGCCCTCGACCGAGTCCGAGTTCGCCGCGGCCCACTTGAAGAAGATCACGGCCATCACCGCGACGAAGAACAGGCCGCCGGGGATCCACATGATCAGCCCACCGAGCAGCTGATCCTGCATCGGCGAGATCCCCCAGAGCCGCGGCGCGCTCGCGTAGGCGGGGTAGAGCATCCCCTGGCTGTACGTGATGGAGACCGCGACGAGCGACATCGGGATCGTCATCAGGAAGCAGTACAGCAGCTGCAGCGGATACGAGAGCCGCGGCAGCTCCGGGAGTGGGCTGAGCAGGGGCCACCACATCAGCGTCGCGGCGATCATGAACATCAGGTGCTGGACGATGTGCACCGGATGGTTCGCGACGGCGAGGTTGTAGGCGACGGGGAAGTGCCACGCCGTGAGGACGACGTTGAAGATCGCGAAGCAGAAGATCGGCTTCGTGACGACGCGCGCGACGCGAGCGACCGCGCGCGACCGGAGCGCCTGGCGGAAGAGCGACGCCGGCGTCCCCGAGAGCAGCAGGGGCGGCACGACGAGCGTCAGCACGAGGTGCTGCACCATGTGCGCGCTGAACAGGAACGAGTCGCTCAGGTCGTGCAGCGGTCCGTTCAGCGAGAGGAAGATCGCCGCCAGGCCGGCCACGAACCGCGCCCGCTGCGCCGGCGTCGGCGGCGCGCCGAGCGACCGGTCGGCCACCGCGATGCGCGCGCTCCACTCGTAGAGCCCCGCGAGCGCGAGGATCCCGATGACGGTGCTCCAGTGGACGGTGAAGCTGGTCCACGAGAGTTGCGCGTTGGCGTGGAGGAGAGCGTAGAGCGGTGCTGCCATTTCAAGACTCCTGGGGATCAGGGGTCAGGGATCGGGGGTCGGGCAGTCGTGGACCCCTGGCCCCTGACCCCTGACTCCTGCCTTCAGCCCATCCCCCCGACCCGCGCCGCGAGCTTGCCGAAGAGGAACATCAGCGCGACGATCGTGATCATCGCGATGATCAGCGGGCCGGTGAAGAGGACGCGGAAGAGGCGGTGATCGTACTTCAGGTGCATGTAGAACATGACGACGATCGCGAACTTCACCGCCGACATCACGAGCAGGATCGGCACGAACCAGCGCGAGTGCACGATCGCCGGCACGTAGTAGACCCAGACTTCGACGGCGGTGATCAGCGTGAGGATCGTCGCGACCTTCCAGTAGGTGGACCAGGTCGGGTGCGTGTGCTCGATGCCCGCCCCGTGGTGGTCGACGACCGCTGCGTCCGCGGACGGATGAGTGGAGTGCGCCATGGGGCTACTTGATGAGGTAGACGAGGGTGAAGATCGCGATCCAGACGACGTCGACGAAATGCCAGTAGAGCGCGGCGATGTCGACGTTCACCTCGTCGCGCGGACCGAGGCCGCGCTTGCGGTCGATCGCGAAGAGGGTCAGCAGCCAGATCACCCCGGCGGTGACGTGCGCGCCGTGGAAGCCGGTGAGGGTGAAGAAGCTCGAGCCGAAGAGGTTCGTGCGGATCGACAGCCCCTCGTGGACGAACGAGGTGAACTCGTACGCCTGGAAGCCGAGGAAGGTGATGCCGAGCGCCGCGGTCGCGAGCAGCCAGAGCGACGAGTTGCCGAGGATGCGCTCGCCGGTGGTGCGCTTCGGGACGTTCTTGTTCTGCACCGCGGCGAGGGCGAGCACCATTGCCAGCGACGACATCAGGAGCACGAACGTCGACGCCGAGGTGACCGGGATGTTGAGGATCGCGTGCAGCGTCTTCCCCGTCGAGGGATCGGTCCAGGTCTCGTGCGGGAAGGGCCCGACCTTCGAGCGGCCCTTGTAGATCAGGTACGTCGAGATCAGCGACGCGAAGAGCATGCACTCGGAGCCGATGAAGGCCCAGATGGCGATCTTCTTGTTGTCGAGTCCCGTCGACGTGGCGTGCGGATCGTGCGCGTCGGGCGCGACGTGTCCGGCCGTGAGAGGAACGGAAGTCATTGGTCGGCGACTAGTGGTGTGCGGACTCGAGCGGGGTGAGCAGCCAGTTGTAGAGCATCCCGACCATCAGGGATGCGCCGCCGAGCGCGAAGACCCAGAACATCGTCATCGCGGTGCGGTGACCGGCGGCGTTGCCGGCGATCTCCCTCATCTGCGCCTCGTGCATGAAGAGGGGCGCGGTGAGCATGATCACGAGACCGAGCGCGACGAAGAGCGGCTTGATCGTCGGATCGGGGAGGGCGATGCCGAGCTCCGCGGCGCTGTACGTCTCCGTCTCGATGTGCATCGCCGACTCGGCGACGCGTGTGGACTGCGGCGCCGGCGCCGGGTGCGGGTGACCGACGGTCTTGCCGCCGATCGCGACGTCCATCTCCTTGTCGCCACGCTGGGTGTGCGGCACGTCGGCGGTGAGCACCGGCTGCTTCATGTCCCACAGCGGATAGCGCGAGGTCACCGTCGGGATGCGCGCGAAGTTGTACTCGGGCGGCGGCGACGGGATCGCCCACTCGAGCGTCGGCGAGCCCCACGGGTCATTGCCCGCGCGCGTGCCGCTCCTCAGGCTCTTGATGATGTTCCAGACGAGGAAGAGCGTCCCGATGCCGAGGATGTAGGCGCCGATGGAGCTGGCGAAGTTGAACCCGTCCCAGCCCTGGCCCGCGTCATAACGGTAGATGCGGCGCGGCATCCCGAGCAGCCCGCTGAAGTGCATCGGGAAGAACGTGAGATTCATCCCGATCGCGGTCAGCCAGAAGTGCCACTTCCCGATCCGCTCGCTGAGCATGCGACCGGTGATCTTCGGGAAGTAGTGGTAGACGCCGGCGAACAGCCCCATCATCGAGCCGCCGAACAGCACGTAGTGGAAGTGGGCGACGATGAAGTAGGTGTCCGTCTGCTGCAGGTCGGCCGGAGGCGAGGCGTGCATGACGCCGGAGAGCCCGCCGATCGTGAAGAAGGCGACGAGCGCGATGCAGAAGAGACAGGCGGTGGTGAAGCGGATCGAGCCACCGTGCATCGTCGCGATCCAGTTGAAGATCTTCACACCCGTCGGGATGGCGATCAGCATCGTCGTCAGCCCGAACACGGTGTCGGCGATCGGTCCCATGCCGACGGCGAACATGTGGTGCGCCCACACGCCGAAGCCGAGGAAGGCGATGAGGATCAGCGAGAACACCATCACCGGGTAGCCGAAGATCGGCTTGCGCGTGTGCGCCGGGAGCACGTCGCTCACCAGCCCGAACGCGGGGAGGATGAGGATGTAGACCTCGGGGTGGCCGAAGATCCAGAAGAGGTGCTGCCAGAGGAGCGGGTCGGCGCCGGCGGCCGTCGTGTAGAAGTTCGTCCCGAAGAAGCGGTCGAACATCAGGAAGACGAGCGCGATCGTGATCACCGGGAAGGCGAGCACGATCAGGAACTGCACGACGAAGGCGGCCCAGGTGAACATCGGCATGCGCATCAGGTTCATCCCCGGCGCGCGCATGTTGATGATCGTCGTGATGAAGTTGAACCCCGCGGCGAGCGACGAGACGCCGAGGATCTGCAGGCCGAGCACCCAGAAGTCGATGTTCAGCCCGGGGGAGTAGGCGCGCGTCGTCAGCGGGGCGTAGCCGAACCAGCCGCCGTCGGGCGCGGCGTGGAGGAGCCACGACAGGTTGATGAAGATGCCGCCGAGGACGTAGACCCAGTAGCTGAACGCGTTGAGCCGCGGGAAGGCGACGTCGCGCGCGCCGATCTGGAGCGGGATCAGGAAGTTGAAGAACGCGGCACTGAGCGGCATGATCGCGAGGAAGATCATGGTCGTGCCGTGCATCGTGAACAGCTGGTTGTACGTCTCCGCGCTGACGAGGTGCCCGTTCGGCCCCTGCAGCTGCATGCGGATGATCTCCGCCTCGAGTCCGCCGAGGAGGAAGAAGAAGAGCGCGGTGAAGAGGTAGAGGGTGCCGATCCGCTTGTGGTCGACGGTAGCGAGCCAGCTCCTCAGGCCCGTCGGGTGCGCGTGGCTCTCGTGCGCGTGGGCGGGAGTGGCGGCGATGGTTGCCATGATGCTTCGATCTCCGGATGCCTGGTTACTTCAGCGCGCGGAGATACGCGACGATGTCCGCGATCTCCTGGTCGGTGAGCCCCGACGTCACCGTCGTGGCGAGGATCGGATCGTACT
>JABFXM010000503.1 GCA_013361745.1 Gemmatimonadaceae bacterium
CGCCGGCGCGAGCGCCAGCTTGGCGAACCGCTCCGGGTCCGAGGACCAGGGCACGATGTCGATGCGCTCCCCACCGAGCTCGTTCACCACGGCCTGCACGCGCGAGCCCTTCAGCCCGACGCAGGCGCCAACGGGATCGATGCTGTCGTCGCGCGAGAAGACCGCGATCTTCGAGCGGCTGCCGACTTCGCGGGCAGCCACGCGGATCTCGACGATCCCCTGCTGGATCTCCGGGACCTCGAGCTTGAAGAGCGCCTTCACGAAGAGCGGATCGGCGCGGCTGAAGATCAGCCGCGGGCCCTTCGGCGTCTCCTCGACGCGCTTGAGGACCGCGCGGATCGGCTCACCCTGATGGAAGTGCTCGCGGTGGTTCTGCTCGCGGTACGGGATGATCGCCTCGGCTTCGCGGAACTTGTTCAGCATGATGACGAGCTTCCCGCGCTCGATCTGCTGAACTTCGCCCGAGAGGAGCTCGCCGACCCGCGAGGAGAACTCGTCGCGGATGCGGGTGCGCTCGCCCTCGCGGACGCGCTGGATGATCCGCTGCTTCGCCGCCTGGACCGCGGCACGGCCGAAGACGGCGAAATCGACCGGCTCCTCCATCTGGTCGCCGACCTGATACTCCTCGTCGAAGAAGCGCGCCTCCTCGAGGGAGACCTCGCGCGCGGGATCGGTCACGGCGTCGACGACGGTCTTGAGGACGACGATGCGGATGTCTCCACGCCCGTCGTCGATCGAGACTTCCGCCTGTACCGTCGGCCCGTACTTCTTGGCGAGCGCCGCATAGATCCCGTCCTGCAGGAGCTCGTGCAGCTCCGACCGGTCGAGCTGCTTGACGTTCGTCAGCTCCCGAACCGCCGCCAGAATTTCCGCTGAACTGACCATCCGAACCCCTCTTACCGTTTCCAGGTAAACGCCAGCCGGGCCTCTCGAACTCCCGCCAGCGGAATGCGCCGCTCTTCGCCCTTCGGCATCCGCACGACCGCTTCTTCCGCGCCCGGCTCTCCCTCCACCGCCACGATCTCGACCTCGGCCCTGCCACCAACCGCGTCGCTGACGACGCTCGCCTGCCGGCCGACGAAGCGCCGCCAATCCTCCGCATGTCGCAGCGGTCGTTCGACACCAGGCGACGAGACCTGCAAGACGTACCGCGGCGCGACGACATCGCCCGCGTCGAGCTTCGACTCGATCGCGCGCGACACCTTCGCGCAATCGTCCACCGTCACCTTCTCACGATCGAGCCGGTCCATCCGCACGTCGATGATCGGCCGCTGCTTCGTCCCGCCCTTCCGCAACTCGACGAGCTCGAACCCGAGCGCATCAAGCTCCCTCTGGACAATGACTTCCAGCGAATCGCTCACGTTGTGTCGAGATCTCGGACGCCGACGCCAGGAAACAAAAAATGTGGGGAAACTCCCCCACATTCAACTCGCGACCCGTCTCCGGGGGCGCGCAGCAGTAATGAATGTACTCTACGGCGAGACCGGAATCAAGCCGAGCACGTCGCGGCTCACCTCGGCTCCGCCATCATGACCCCGAGCTGTCGCCCGGTATCTCCGGCCCGATGCGAGAAGAAGCGATCGTTGTCGCAGCGCGTGCAGCGCTCGCTGATCGTGATCTCGCGGACGCCGAGCGCGCGCGCGTGGTCGGCGATGAGCGCGCGGAGATCGACGGTGGTCGGCCGATCGACCGACTTGCCGGTGAGCGCCGCGTAAACATCGGGGCTCACCTCGTAGCAGCGTCCGCAGATCGCCGGGCCGCAGTGGACGACGAGCTCGACCGCCGGTGCGTTCTCCTTCGCGAGGAGGTCCACCGCTTCGGCGATGATCCGCGCGGCGGTACCGCGCCAGCCGGAGTGGAGGAGCGCCGTCGCTCCATTGCGATGCCCGATGAAGACGGGCACGCAGTCGGCGATCGTCACCGCCATCGCGGTGCCGGGGAGCGGCGAGAGGTGTCCGTCCGCGTCGTCGGCTCGGAGCCACCCCGTCCAACCCGGGACGTGGCGGACAACCGTCGCCCCGTGCACCTGCCGGGCGCTCGCGAGCCGGGCACCGCCGAGTGATTCGCGCAGCGCCCCCCAACGGGCGAAGACCTCACCCACCGGTTCGCCGCTCTGGAGCCCGAAGCTTCCCACCTCGCGCGTGGTCGTGAACGCGGAGATGCCGATCGCCGCGAAGCCGGGGGCGACCTCGCGTCCGTCGAGGCGCTGGGCGGGACCGCTGGAATTCTCCGCGGCCATCAGTCGCGGCGGCGCTCCTCGATGCGCTCGATCTTGGCGCCGAGCGCACGCAGCCGCTCGTCGATCCTCTCGTAGCCTCGCTCGATCTGGCCGACGTTGTTGATGGTGCTCGTACCGCGGGCGCACAGCGCGGCGAGGAGCATCGCCATCCCGGCGCGGATGTCCGGGGATTCGACCGTCGACGCGGTGAGCTGCGTGGGGCCGGCGATGATCGCGCGGTGCGGGTCGCAGAGCACGATGCGCGCGCCCATCCCGACCAGCTTGTCGACGAAGAACATCCGGGACTCGAACATTTTCTCGAACATCATGATCATCCCGCGGCACTGGGTCGCGGTGACGATCGCGATGCTCATGACGTCGGCCGGGAACGCCGGCCAGGGCTGGTCCTCGAGCTTCGGCACCGCGCCACCGAGGTCGCTCTGGATCTCCATCTCCTGGTTCGCCGGCACGACGAGGTCCGCGCCATCGACGGAGGTCTCGACGCCGAGCCGCTCGAAGCCCATGCGGATCGCGCGCAGGTGCTCGACGCCCGCGCGCTCGATGCGGAGCGCGGATTTCGTCACGGCGGCGAGCCCGATGAACGAGCCGACCTCGATGTGATCGGGGCCGATGCGATGCGTGGCGCCGTGCAGCGGTCGTCCGCCCTGGATGGTCACGCGGTTCGTGCCGATCCCCTCGATCTGCGCGCCGAGGGCGACGAGGAAGTGGCAGAGGTCCTGGACGTGCGGCTCGCAGGCCGCGTTGCCGATGACGGTCGTACCGGTCGCGGCCACGGCGGCGGTGATCGCGTTCTCGGTCGCGGTCACGCTCGGCTCGTCGAGGAAGATGTCGGCACCGCGAAGACCCGAGGTGCGGAACTCGAAGCGACGGCCGATCTTGAAGGTCGCGCCGAGCTGCTCGAGGGCGAGGAAGTGCGTGTCGAGCCGGCGACGCCCGATGACGTCGCCACCGGGGGGCGGGAGGGTGACCTCGCCGCAGCGCGCGAGCAGGGGGGCGGCGAGCAGGATGGCGCCGCGAATCTTCTTGCAGAGCTCCGGATCGAGATCGGCCGCACGCACCTCCTTTGCGTGGATGCGAAGCGTGTTGCGCGCGGTCCACTCGGCGCTCGCGCCGACCGACTTCACCAGCTCGACCAGCGTCTCGACGTCGCGGATGCGCGGCACGTTCTCGAGCACCACCGGCTGATCGGTGATGAGGGCGGAGGCGACGATCGGGAGCGCCGCGTTCTTGTTGCCGGAGGGGATGATGGTGCCGGAGAGGCGATGCCCTCCCTCGACGACGTATTGGAGCGCGTGCGGAGCGGAGCCCATTTCGAGAAGCGCGAGTGTGTGTGTTCGGGAGGGCGAAGGATGATCGGTCGCCCATTGGACGCGCAAGCGAGCGGCGCGATACGCGCGACGGCGCAGGTGATCAGCGGCACGTCCGCGCCGTCGCGGAAGGCCGTTGGCGCCACGCCGCCGGAGCGATTACCATAGCCGCAGCAGGGCTCGGCTGGCCTCACCTTTGCACGTGAGGGGGCGCGGGCCGCGATGGCCCAGACCACGGAGACGATGATCGACGCGATGACGCACGCCGGTTCGTTGCTGCTCCAGGCAGCGGCGACGCTGCCGGACACTCTGTTCACGAAGCCCGTCGCGCCGGTGCGCGGCTGGTTCGAGCAGGTCACCGGCATTGCCAGCGGGCTGGTGTCGATCACGCTGCTCGTGCTGACGGTGGCGCTCGTCCCCGCGGCGTGGAACTTCAGGAAGAGCTACAAGAAGGTGAGCGAGCTGCTCGACAAGATCTACGCGGACGTCAATCCGCTGATGAAGCACGCGAGCACCGTGGCGGACAACATGGACTACATCACGACGTCGGTGCGCGTGGACATGCAGCGCGTGAACCAGACGATCGCGGTGGCGAACCAGAAGCTGCGCGAGGCGGTGGATCTGACCGAGTCGCGGCTGCAGGAGTTCAACGCGCTGCTGAAGGTGGTCCAACAGGAGGCGGAGGACACCTTCGTCACGACCGCCTCGGTGGTGCGGGGTGTGCGGAAGGGGATGGAGACCCTCGAGGTGGAGACGAGGGGGAACGACGCGGCGCGGCTGACGCGCGCGACTGACGACGACTGGATCGAGGGAGACGACGATGGCGACGACAGCACGGCCGCGGACCGGCGGGCAGGCCCGCGCATCCGCTCGCGCGAGCTCTGAGGAATCGCGGGAGCAGCAATTCGACCTCCTGACCGCGACGCTGATCGGCGTGGCGATCGGGGTGGGCACGACGCTGCTGCTGCGGCGCGGGCCGGCCGGCGAGCGCCCGCTGATGCCGCTGCTCAAGGGCGTCGGCAAGGGTGCGCGGTGGGCCGGCGTGATGGGAATGCGTGGCGCGAAGGTGGGCGCGAAGGCGAGCCGCCGTGGCGCCGCATGGGTGGCGGATCGCGGCGAGGACCTCTGGGAGCAGGTGCCCACCGAGGAGATCGGCGAATCCATCGGCGAGTTTCTCGAGGAAGCGCGCGATCGCATCGCCGACACCGTCGAATCGGAGATGAAAGATCTTCGGAAGGCGATCAAGCGTCAGCGCCGCAAGCTCGGCGTCTGACCGTCGGAGCGGCGGTCCGGAGCGAGGCGGAGCGTCCCCGGCGTTCCGCCTCCTCCGCCTGCTCGCGCTGCCGTTAGGCGCGCTGGTCCTCGTCGCGCTCTTCCCGCGCGACGCGTGGGCGTGGACCCCCGGCACGCACATCATGCTCAGCGAGGCGGTGCTCCGCTCGCTCGGCACCCTGCCCTCCTCCATCGCGGCGCTGCTGCAGGCGTTCCCGTACGACTACCTCTACGGGTCGATCGCCGCCGATACGAGCATCGCGAAGAAGTACGCCGCACCCGGGCGGCACTGCCATGCCTGGCACGTCGGGCTCGAGATCTACGACCAGGCGCGGGACGAGCCGCTGCGTGCCTTCGCGTTAGGCTACCTCTCGCACCTCGCGGCCGACGTCGTCGCGCACAACTACTTCGTGCCGCGGCAGCTCGCGGTCGCCTCGCGAACGGCGGGGCTCGGCCACAGCTACTGGGAGAGCCGCTTCGAGACGCACCTGGGCGAGGGCCATGCGCGCCGCGCGAAGGAGGTGATACTCCTCGACCACACGCGCTCCGACGAGCTGCTCGACCGCGTGCTCTCGCCGACGATCTTCAGCACGCCGACCAACCGGCGGATCTTCCGCGGGATGGTCTACGTCACGGACAGCGAGTCGTGGCAGCGCGTGTTCAAGGTCGCGAAGGAGATGAGCCGCTGGGATCTCCCCGACGATGACGTCGTCCGCTACGTGGACCGCGCCTACGACTACGTGGTCGACTTCCTCGTTCGCATCGACCGGTCGGAGCCGTATCTCCTCGACCCCGCCGGCGAGGAGGCGCTCACACTCGCGAAGAAGGTGCGGCGCGAGACGCTGCGCGCCGGCGGGGAGATCGTGCTGATCGAGGAGGCGGACCGGCGCTTCACGATGCCCGAGTCGCCCCTCGCCTACGCGCGGGGCGCCGCCTCGCCGATCATCCCTGCGCTCGGGACGCGAGGAGCTGATTGACCTTCTTCGCGTCGGCGCTCCCCTTCGACTTCCGCATCACGAACCCGACGAGCACTCCCTGGAGCTTCTTCTCCCCGGCGAGATAGCGCTGCGCCTCGGTCGGATGCTCGGCGAAGACCTCGTCGATCCAGCCGCGGAGCGCGGCGTCGTCCTCGACGCGGATGAGCCCCTCGCGCTGGGCGACCTGCTCGGGGCGGTCGCCCGACTTCACCATCTCGCTGAAGACCTGCTTCGCCGCGGAGTGTCCGACGACGCCGTCGCGCACGAGCTTGATGAGCGCGGCGAGGTCGGTGGGGCGCACCGGGAACGTCTCCAGCGTGTCGTGGCTCGCGTTGAGCGCGGCGAGCACGCCGTTGATCGTCCAGTTCGCGGCCGCCTTGGGATCGTCGCTCTGCCGGGCGACGCCCTCGAAGTAGTCGGCCAGCTCGGCGGAGCTGGTGAGCACGTCGACGTCGTACTCGCCTAACGCGTAGTCCTTCGCGAAGCGCGCGCGGCGGGCGTCGGGCAGCTCGGGGAGCGTCGTCTTCATCCGCTCGATGAACGCGACGTCGAGGACGAGCGGCGGGAGGTCGGGCTCGGGGAAGTAGCGATAGTCGTGACTCCCCTCCTTCGTGCGACTGGGCCGCACCACGCCACGTGCCTGGTCGAAGAGCATCGTCTGCTGCTCGACGCGGCCGCCGCGCTCGAGGAGCTCCGTCTGGCGCGCGAACTCGAGGGCGAGCGCGCGCTCGACGTTCGAGAACGAGTTGAGGTTCTTCACCTCGGTCTTGGTGCCGAGCCTCACCTCGCCGGCGCGGCGCGCGCTGACGTTGGCGTCGACGCGGAGGCTGCCCTTCTCCATGTCGCAATCGCTGATCCCGACGTACTGCAGGATCTGTTTGAGCGTCCGCAGATAGGCGCCGGCCGCCTCGGCGGAGCGCATGTCCGGCTCGCTGACGATCTCGATGAGGGGGACGCCGGCGCGATTGAGGTCGATCGCGGTCGCCGCCGCGTAACGGTCGTGGATCGACTTCCCCGCGTCCTCCTCCATGTGGACGCGCGTGATCCCGACGGAAATGCCGACGCCGGCCGGGGTCATGCCGATCTTCAGGCGCCCGTGCTCGGCGAGCGGCTTGTCGAACTGCGAGATCTGGTAGCCCTTGGGGAGATCGGGATAGAAG
>JABFXM010000097.1 GCA_013361745.1 Gemmatimonadaceae bacterium
GCAAGGGGCTCTTCACGCAGGAGCTCGAGGAGGCGCTGGCGAAGGGAAGCGTCGACTGCTGCGTGCACTCGCTCAAGGATCTGCCGACGACGGCGCCCGACGGACTGCCGGTGCTCGCCGTGCTGCAGCGCGAGGATCCGCGCGACGTCGTGGTGCTGAACTCGAACGTGTTCGCCGAGCGTCTCGAGGACATCCCGCGCGGGTCGCGGGTGGGGACGTCGAGCCTGCGTCGTCGCGCGCAGCTGCTCGCGCTGCGTCCGGATCTCGAGGTGGTCGAGCTGCGCGGCAACGTCCCGACGCGGCTGCGAAAGGTGGAGGACGGGCAGGTGCACGCGGCGATCCTCGCCGCCGCCGGGCTGCACCGGCTCGACGCGAACCAGAGCATCGCGTTCTACCTCAACCCACCGCGCTGGATCTCGGCGGCGGGGCAGGGCGCGATCGCGGTGCAGGGCCGCGCGAACGACGAGGAGCTGCGCCCGCTGCTCGAGTCTTTGAACCACGAGGCGACTGCGCTCGCGATCACCGCGGAGCGGAGCTGCCTCGCGGGGCTCGAGGGGGGCTGCCAGGTGCCGATCGGCGTCGTCGCGCTCGAGCACGAGGAGACGTGGACGCTGCACGGCTTTCTCGCCGACGTGAAGGGGAAGCGCGTCGTGCGCGAGCATCTCGCGTTCGTGCGCGGCGAGGAGCGTGAGGCGGGAGAGCGGCTCGCGTCGATCATCCGGCTGCGCGGGGGAGAGGAGATTTTGGAAGGGCTGCGAGAGGCGAGCGACTTGCCGAAGCCACAGCCGGAGTGAGGCCAGGAGGCGGCAGGCAGAACAGACCTGCCCCTGGCCCCAGCCTCATGGCAGGTCAGTTCTGCCTCATGGCCGTCCCGACGCTAAATTCAGCGCATGTCGCAATTCCCCGAGTATCGTCCGCGGCGGCTCCGTCGAACCGCCGCGCTCCGCAACCTCGTTCGCGAAACGCGCCTCCATCCCTCGCAGCTGATCCTCCCGCTCTTCGTCCGCTCGGGCAAGGGAATTCGCACCCCCGTCGAGTCGATGACGGGTGTCGCGCAGACGTCGATCGACGAGATGCTGAAGGATGCGCGCGCGGCGCGCGATGCCGGCGTCGGCGGAGTGCTGCTCTTCGGGATTCCGGACACCAAGGATGCCACGGGCTCGTCGGCGTGGGACGAGAAGGGGCCGGTGCAGGAGGCGGTGCGCGCACTCAAGCGCGAGATCCCCGATCTCGTCGTCGTTACCGACGTCTGCATGTGCGAATACACGGATCATGGCCACTGCGGCATCCTCCGTGACGGCGAGGTCGTGAACGACGAGACGATCGAGCTGCTCGTCAAGGAGGCGCTCTCGCACGCGCGCGCCGGCGCGGACATCGTCGCCCCCTCCGACATGATGGACGGCCGCGTCGCGGCGATTCGTGACGCGCTCGACGCGCAAGGGTACCAGCACACGCCGATCATGAGCTACTCGGCGAAGTTCGCGGGGCCGTTCTACGGACCTTTTCGCGAGGCGGCGGAGAGCGCGCCGAAGTCGGGAGACCGCCGCGGCTACCAGATGGACGCGGGCAACGGCGACGAGGCGGTGCGCGAGGCGATGCAGGACGTCGCCGAGGGCGCCGACATCGTCATGGTGAAGCCGGCGGGCCCGTTTCTCGACGTCATCCACCGCGTGAAGGAGGCGACGGGATATCCGGTCGCCGCGTACCAGGTGAGCGGCGAGTTCGCTATGATTCAGGCGGCCGCCGAGCGGGGCTGGATCGACGGGGAGCGGACGATGATGGACTCGCTGCTCTCCATCCGCCGCGCCGGCGCCGACATCATCATCACATACTTCGCCACCACCGCGGCCCGGCTGCTCGCCGCGCGTTAGGCGGCGCTGCGAGGTCCCCATGAAATACCGCAAGTTTCCCGGCGCGCCGGTCGAGGTGAGCGAGGTCGGCTTCGGGACGTGGACCCTCTCCACCGGCTGGTGGGGAGAGAAGAGCGACGACGAAGCGATCGCGATGCTCCGCCGCGCCTACCACGAGGAAGGCATCACCTTCTTCGACGCGGCGGACAGCTACGGCAACGGCCGCAGCGAGATGCAGCTCGCGCGCGCCTTCCACGGGATGCGCGACAAGGTCGTCATCGGCACCAAGGTCGGCTACGACATCTACGACGAGGCGGCGCGCACCGCCCGCCGCGGGCAGAGCGAGCTGCCGCAGCGCACCGATCGCGCGTACATCCGGCTCGCCGTCGACCGCTGCCTGAAGCGGCTCGCGACGGACTACATCGACGTGCTCCAGATCCACAACGTGAAGATGTCACACGTCCACGACCCGGAGCTCTGGCAGACGCTGCGCGACCTGAAGCGGGAGGGGAAGATCCGCGCCTGGGGCGCCGCCTTCGGTCCGGCGATCGGCTGGCTCTACGAGGCGACGGACCTCATCGAGCGCGAGCCGGACATCGACACGATCCAGATGATCTGGAACATCCTCGAGCAGCACCCGGGCACGGCGATGATCGAGGCGGCGAAGAAGCACTCGACCAGCTGCTGCTTCAACATCCGCGTCACGCACGCGTCGGGGATGCTGGAAGGGAAGTACACCGAGAGCACGGAGTTCCCGGCGAACGACCACCGGCGCCACCGGCCGCGCTCCTGGCTCCTCAACGGTGTGAAGAAGGTGCGCACGCTCGGGTTCCTCGCCCAGCGGATGACGCTCGGCCAGGCGTCGCTGAAGTGGCTACTCGCCGAGCCGCGGGTCGTGACGACGCTGCCCAACATCTACGACGACGACCAGCTGCAGGAGTTCGCCGCCGCGAGCGAGCTGCCCGCGCTGACGAAGGGGGAGATGGCGCGGATCGCCGAGCTGCACGAGACGAACTTCGGCGTCGAGGAGGAGCCGATGGCCTACAAGGGGGAGATGACGCGCGAGGGCGGGGAGTACAACCGCGTCTACCCGCCTAACGCGCGGCAGGGCGCGACGAGCGGAGCGGCCAGCGCGTGAGCATGATCAACCCATGGCATGACATGGCGCCGGGGTCGCATCCCCCGGAGCTGGTCACCGCCGTCATCGAGATCCCGCGCGGCAGCCGCAACAAGTACGAGCTGGACAAGTCGACCGGGCTGCTGAAGCTCGACCGCGTGCTCTACTCGGCGGTGCACTATCCCGGCGACTACGGCTTCATCCCGCGCACCCTCTTCGAGGACGGCGACCCGCTCGACATCCTCGTCCGCATCAACGAGCCGACCTTCCCCGGCTGCCAGATCGAGGCGCGCCCGATCGGCGTGCTGAAGATGCTCGACAAGGGTGAGCCGGACGACAAGATTCTCGCCGTCCCGGCGTCGGACCCGTTCCACAACGAGTACTTCGACATCGCCGACCTGCCGCAGCATTATCTCGCCGAGATCGAGCACTTCTTCCACATCTACAAGGATCTCGAGGGGAAGCGCGTCACGATCCTCGGCTGGGAGAAGAGCGAGGTCGCGATGCAGGTGATCCAGCATTCGATCGAGCTGTACGAGAAGACGTACCTGGTGCACGGACCGTGACCTGCGTGCTGGAAGCTGGAGGCAGGAAGCAGGAGGCCGTAGGCTGACGACCTAGGCTACAGTGCTGGCCTCAAGCTTCCAGCCTCCTGCCTCCAGCCGCCGGTACCTCAAACCCCTAACCGACCGCGATCCGAATGCGCGACTCTCTCCGACACTTCACCGCCGAGTTCATCGGCACCTTCGCTCTCGTCTTCATCGGCGGCGGGGCGATCATGATGACGAAGAATCCCGGCACGGGCGCGGGGCTCGTCGAGGTCGCGCTGGCGCACGGGATCATCCTCGCGGTGCTCGTCTCGGCGACGATGCGCATCTCCGGGCATCTCAATCCCGCGGTGACGCTCGGCTTTCTCGCGACGCGGCGCATCGAGCCGATCATGGCCGGCGTCTACATCCTCGCGCAGCTGCTCGGCGCGGTGATCGCGGGGTACGCGCTGAAGGGGCTGATGCCCGACATGCTGTTCACGGCGACGCGCGCCGGCGGCCAGGCGGTGGCGATCGACATCAGCTTCGGCCAGGCGGTCGGACTCGAGGCGATCGCGACTTTCTTCCTCGTCTTCGTCGTCTTCGGGACGGCGGTGGATCCCGCGGCGCCGAAGATCGGCGGGCTCGCGATCGGTCTCACGGTCGCCGCCGACATCCTCGCCATCGGTCCGATGACGGGCGCGTCGATGAATCCCGCGCGCTCCTTCGGCCCCGCGGTCGCGAGCAACATCTTCGAGGGGCAGCTCGTCTACTGGATCGGCCCGATCCTCGGCGGCATCGCGGCGGCGCTGCTCTACAACTGGCTGTTCCTGCCGCGCGCGCCGGAGCCGGTGGACCATGGAGCAGTGAGACCGAAGGCGGCGCCGAGGGTGACGGCATAGTCGCACTACGACGTGGGATTTGACATGGGTTCCACGTGCGACGTGGAATTTGACGTGGGACGGGGGAGCGAGTTGGGGATGGGGGGACGACGTGGGCCGTGAGAGAGACGGGGGACGTGGAACGTGGGGCGCTGCCACGTTCCACGTCAGTCCCACGTCTCACGTCCTCCCACGCCCCCCGTCGTCCCAAGCCCCGCCATCGATTCCCCGTCCCACGTCAACTCCCACGTCGGGGTACTATCCGCGTCGGAGCACGAGCGATGCGTTGATCCCCCCGAATCCGAACGAGTTGGTCAGCACGTGCTCGACGCGCGCCGCGCGTCCTTCGCCGCGGATGTAGTCGAGGTCGCACGCCTCGTCGGGCGCGTCGAGATTCACCGTCGGCGGGAGCCACTCCTCGGCGATCGCCTGGGCGCAGATCGCCGTCTCCACCGCGCCCGACGCGCCTAACGCGTGACCGTAGTAACCCTTGGTGCCGCTGAGCTGGAGCTTCGCGGCGTGGTCGGCGAAGACGCGCTTGATCGCGACCGTCTCGGTCGGGTCGTTGAGGGGGGTCGAGCTGCCGTGCGCGTTGACGTAGTCGATCTCGTGCGGGGCGACGTCCGCGTCGGCGAGGGCGCGCTCCATCGCCTTCGCGGCCTGCGAGCCGTCGGGGCGCGGCGCGGTCATGTGGTGCGCGTCGTTCGAGAGACCGTAGCCGAGCACCTCGGCGTAGATCTTCGCGCCGCGGGCGACGGCGCGGTTCCACTCCTCGAGCACGAGCACCGCCGCCGCCTCGCCCATGACGAAGCCGTCGCGGTCGCGGTCGAAGGGGCGTGAGGCGCGCGCGGGGTCGTCGTTGCGCGTGCTCATCGCGCGGATCAGCGCGAAGGCGCCGTAGCAGAGCGGCGCCAGCGGCGCCTCGCTGCCGCCGCCGAGCATGACGTCGGCGTAGCCGTCGCGCACGGCGCGGAAGGCGTCGCCGATGGCGATCGTCCCGCTCGCGCAGCTCATCGCGTTGGTGCTGTTCACGCCCTGCACGCCGAACTCGATCGCGACGTTGCAGCTCGCCGCCCCGCCGAAGACGGAGAGCGCGAGCAGGGGATCGACCGCGCGCAGGCCGCCCTGGAGGAAGTTGCCGAGCTGCTCCTCGGCGTAGGCGATCCCGCCTAACGCGGTGCCCATCATCGCGCCGACGCGCTCGCGGTCCTCCTTCGCGAGGTCGAGCGCGGCGTCCTCGAGGGCGAGGCGCGAGGCGGCGACGGCGAGCTGACCGAAGCGGTCGAGTCGCTTCGCGCGCTTCACCTCCATGTGGTCGGACGCGGTGAAGTCGGGGATCTCCGCGGCGTTGTGGCTGCGGAAGATCGACGGATCGAAGCGCGTCAGCGTGCCGACGGCGGACTTCCCGGCGCGAATCCCCGACCAGAGCCCACGCTCTCCGGTGCCGATCGGGGTGACCGCGCCGATGCCGGTGATGGCGACGCGACGGCGAGTGAACGAGATCATCGACTGCTCTCCTCTGCTGCGATGCGCTCCGCCGCCCGGCCGAGACCGGCGAGGGTGCGCGAGGCGATGCCATGAACGAACACGGGGCCGATCACCGCCCGCGCGGCGAAGGCGCCGATGATGGGCCAGCGCGGCCCGTCCCACACGTGCACGATGCGGACGTCGGTGCCGGCGCCCCGCTCGGCGAACTCCCAGACCACGTCCATGCCGGTGGTGATACCCCCGATGTGACGAAAACGGATCGCCGGCGCGACCGTTCCCCCCGCGTCCGCTGTCGTTCGCCCCGGCAAGATCGTCTCCATCTCCGATCGCCAGAAGGTCGGCCACCCCAGAGGACCGAACGGGCGGTTCGCCGACATCTCGACGATCCCGCCTCCGTGGCCATCGCGGCTCGTGAATCGCACGAAGCGGTAGTGCGCGAGATGCTCCGGCCAGCGCTCGACGTCGCGCGCCAGCTCGAAGATCGTCGCCAGCGGCGCGTGCACGTGCGCGGCGTCCACCGTCGTCATCCGGCGCGTCGTCGGCATCGGGCCGAGCACGACGCGCGGCAGCGACGCGGACTCCGTCAGGCGCGCCGTCACGCGTGAGGCGTCCACGCCGCGGTGACGCGCCAGCCGAGCCGCTGCCTGACGGTCGGCGCGAGCCCGACGGCGTGGATGACGTGGCTTCCGAGCTCGTTCCCCGTGAACCCGCGCAGGACGGAAAGGACGCCGTCGTGCCGGCTCACCGGGTGGAAGCCGAGCGGGAACGAGGCAAGCCAGATGCCCATCGCGGCGAGCCAGCTCCGGCGCAGGTCGCTGACGATGACGCGCAGACGCGCGACCCGGTGCAGCTCGCGCAGCACCGCGGCGATCTCCGGCTCCGGGAAGTGATGCAGGAGCTGCGAGCAGACGACGACGTCGACGGAGCGATCGGCCAGCGGGAGCGCGCGCACGTCGCCGGAGAGCGCGCAGTCGAGACGCTCGCCGGCGGCGCGGGCGAGGCAGAAGGCGCTGTCGAGGCCGAAGGTCGTGAGGGTCACGCCGAGGCGGCGGGCCATCCCGCGCGCC
>JABFXM010000026.1 GCA_013361745.1 Gemmatimonadaceae bacterium
GGAAATCAGACAACGGGTACATCGCCGCCGGCGTGCCGCCGATGACCTTGGCGTGGAAGCTGACGGTGTCGATGAGCGCCCCCGTCGCGGCGTCGATGAAGCTCGCGCGCACGCTGTACGTCCCCGCCACTGTCGGCATCGTCCAGGTGGTGAACGCGACGCCGGAGCCGTTGGTCTGTACCTGGACCGGAGCGACCGTTCCCGCCTCCGGGGTGAAGGTCACCTCGACGCCGGGGACGCCGTGCCCCTTGGCGTCGGTCACCTTCGCCGCGATCGGCGCGACGAGCGCGGCGCCGGCGGCGCCCTTCTGGTTGTCGCCCGCGGATACCCTGATGTCCACCGGCGCTCCGGGCTTCTCCGGACCGTTCGAATCCTTGCAGGCGGTGGCGACGAGGGCGAGCGCGAGGAAGCGGGCGAGCGAACGGGGGGAGGCACGCATGGAGAACATCCGCAGGGGGAAAGGTGGGCGAGCGGCGGTCAGCTAACCTGTCGTTCACTGCGGAGCCGGTCAAGTCCGTTAGGCGCCTGACGGCGGTCCTTCGGGCTCTGTCTGGGTGTTCCGCGTCACGGCGGCGCCGGGAAAACCCTCTCATGGGCACTCGCGTCACACGCGACACGCCCGCGCCGCGTGCCCGCGCCGCGACGTCAGGTGCCTAACGCAGCGACGGCTCCGCCCCTGTACGCCGTCCCACCGGCGCCGGAGTCAGCCGCGCTTCGCCGCGCTCGGCTCGTAGCTCCCCGGTGGCGTGCGAAAGGTGACCGCGAGCCGGTTCCAGCCGTTGATCACGATCACCGCCATCGTCAGGTTCACGAGCTCCGTCTCGGAGAAGCGGCGCCGCGTCTCCTCGTAGACGTCGTCGGGAACGCCGGCGACGCCGATCGCGGTGACCGCTTCGGTGAAGGCGAGCGCGGCACGCTCGCGCGCGGTGAAGAAGGGCGTCTCGCGCCAGACCGGCACCGCGTAGATACGCTGCTCCATCTCCCGGCGACGCGCGCGTCCTTGGTGTGCATGTCGATGCAGTACGCGCACCCGTTCATGTACGACGCGCGGATCTTCACGAGCTCGAGGAGGGAGTGCTCGAGCCCGGAGCTGCGGACCTGACGTTCCATCGCGAGCTGCGCCTGCAGCGCCGCAGGGGCGACCTTGAAGTACTCGAGGCGTTGCGCGCCGTGCGTCGTCGCGGAGGCGGTGCTCGAAGAGGTGTCCACTGTGGTCGTCATGCTGTCCTCGCTGGTGGCGTCACATGAAGTAATGTACGAGAGACCTCAGCCCTCCGTCGATCCGACAACCACTCCTCACATGAACGAGCCCGCGTCGTACATCCTGCGCCCGCATCGCCCCGGCGACATGGGGTGGGTCATCCATCGCCAGGCGATCCTCTACCATCGCGAGTTCGGCTGGAACGAGGAATACGAAGCGCTCACCGCGCGCATCCTCGCGGACTTCCTCGACCACTACGATCGGCGGCTCGAGCGCTGCTGGATCGCCGAGCGCGAGGGAGAGATCGTCGGCTCGGTGTTCATCGTGAAGCATCCCGAGCGCGAAGGCGTCGCGAAGCTGCGGCTCCTCTACGTCGAGCCCTCGGCGCGCGGACTCGGCATCGGGCGGCGGCTGGTGCACGAGGTGACGGAGTTCGCGCGCGCGGTGGGCTACCGCAGGCTGACGCTGTGGACGAACAGCGTCCTCGTCTCGGCGCGTCGCCTCTACGAGGCGGAAGGATACCGGTTGGTGAGCGAAGAGCGCGGGCGGATCTTCGGGAAGGAGCTCGTGAGCCAGAACTGGGAGATGCCGCTGTGAGCTGCTGCTTGCGCTGATCGAACAGAAGGTACGAAGGGGTTGTCACCAACTTGCTCCTGCTGTGAATAGCAGAAGGCACGAAGGCACGAAGGGTTTGCTATGAAACACCTTCGTGCCTTCTGTTACTGACAGCAACAGAAATTTTCCAGAAGATATATTTTCACCCTTGACAGCCCGGCCGGGTCGCTTTTAGACTTGGCGCCCTGGGAGTCGCGTCCCGATGTTCACGAGTCATCGTCGCACGTCAACGTGCGCACACGATGACCAATCCCGAAGCAGACCATCGCCTCGGGCCGAACTCGGCGGCGCGATTTGTCGTTTCGGGCACCAGCGTCTCCAGATCACGAAGCTCTCGCACACTCGCACTCACTCGATCGAAACATGTCACGCTCCGCGGTGCTCCCATTCATCACGCTCCGACAGACCGGCTTCGGCCGACATGTCGGGAGCTGGGACGCGTGCGTGAACGCGGGACGAATCGACATGCAGGAAAGCGCGAAGCCGGGTTACCGGCAGCTGAAGGACAACCGTGGTGCAGGCAGTGGAGCTGGAGGCCGTACTCCCTAGAGTACGAGCATCCTCTTCCGAGGGAGCGTCAACGCCCCGCCTGCACTGTGCGCAGGCGGGGCGTTCTGCTTTTCTCGCGGATGCCCGACGCTGTTTGACAATCGATGGACCGGGGAAACACGCAGTACGAAGTACGCAGGACCGTGGTCCGCCGTCGGCCGGCGCGGCATGGTGCTCGAGTGGAAGGCACGCGACTCCCGACACTCGACGCATCCATCGCTTCGTCGCGCCGGCGGCGGACCACACACACCGCCGTAACTCAGTGGACAGAGTGCCTGGCTACGAACCAGATGGTCGGGAGTTCGAATCTCTCCGGCGGTATCGATCTCACCGGTTCGGCTTGCGCACCGCTTCCCCCGGCGCGCCGAGCTCGAACGTCAGGAAGCGCTCATCGCCGCGCGCACCCGGGCGATTGCTCTTCACGACCGCCATCCAGTGGCCCGCGGAATACGTGAGCGCGGGCGCCGGTTGCAGATCGACGGCCGGCGCCGGCAGCTCGAGGCTGGCGCGAAGCGCCGCCGGCCGCCCGAGCGAGTCGAGCTCGAGCCATTGTACGATGGCGCGATACTCGGACCGCCCGTTCGTGTCCGTGACAGCGACGATGAGACGATAGACGCCGCCAGCGCCATCATCATGCCAGGCGCCGTCGACGCGAATGCGCCGCGCATGTTCGGTGTTGCAGCTCAGACGCGGACTCCCGCGCCAGTGCCAGAGCAAGCAATCGACCGAATCTCCGCTGACGCGCCCATCGATGTCGGTGATGACCGGCTGACCGCTCGTCGAAGCGCTGTCCGCCGGCCGCGCACAGAGCGCGTACCACGCCCTGCCGAAGCTCTCGAAGAGCGAGACGAGCAGGATGCGCTTGCGGACGTAGACCTCAGGAAGCTCGAAGCGGCCGGTCGAGTCGGTGACGGCGGCGCCGCTGGACCAGGCGCAGTCCTTCGCGCTGGGCCGCCTCGCCGCGGCCATGCGCATGCCGGCGACCGGTGATCCCGACTCGCCTTTCAGGACGCCGCTCACCTTCGGCGTCGTGAACGCTCTGTGCGGGATCGGCAGCGGGATGCACGCGCTGGGCGCGACCGTCAGCAACATCGTGAACGCAAGCGTGCATGGCAGACGGTACATCATGGCAGTCATTCGCAGGACCTCGTCGCGCGGGAACACGAGTCTGGACGCCAGGATCGCTGGATCTTGCACGCCGTGGAAGAAGTTTCTTCGAGATGTAGCTCAGCCGGTAGAGCACTCGCTTCGGGAGCGAGGAGTCGCACGTTCGAATCGTGCCATCTCGATTGTGGGAAGGGCCGTAGCTCAACTGGTAGAGCATGAGAATACCCTCGCTGTTCACTTGCCCGCGTGGCGGGCCGAAGGCATGGGGGTTATCGGATCTCCGCGTTGCGGGTTCGAGTCCCGTCGGCCCTTCTCACATCCTTGCATCACTGTCCGGTGCGCATGGGCGCATGCCGCGCACCGCCGGGACGCGTAGCTCAACGATCACAGAGCGCGGCGTCGCCGCACGAGCTCCCATTGCCCGACGAGGGCCGGACCGTGCGGACGCACGACGTCGAGGCGCGGGTGCGAATCCCGCCACTCCCGGAAGCACCTGCTGTGGCACGGCCGCGAACACAACTCCTCACCGATTCTCGTCCGCGTCGCGAACGACGCGGGCCGCCGGCCGAGGGTTATCGAGGCAAAGGCGCAAGCCGACCAGGTTCGAGTCCTGGGGCGTCCATGCCACGGCATTCTCACCGCGCGGGTCGAATCGACTGGGTTACCACTCCATTCACGAGTGCCCCTCGGGGCATCCGAGTCGAGCCACTCATCCGCGCACCTCACAACCGCGCTCCACACGCGGTCGCTGCCCGTGCGAGCAAAGAGAGACCTCGCACGGTGCGCTCTCACGACTCTCATCACTCATCACACTCGACCAGGAGGACGAGCACATGTTCGATTTCACGAAGCACGTCTCGACTCGCCTCCGGCGCATGATCACGCCGCAGGACGAGCCGATCCCCGGCAGCGCGCAGGTCCCCGACTCGGCGGGCGGGTACGCCTGGCCCGTCGACCACTGGACCCGCCTCGACCGCTTTCTCGTGCTCGGCACCGAGGGCGGAACGTTCTACATCGGCGAGCGCACGCTCACGGTCGAGAATGCGACCACGGTGCGCGAGTGCCTCGCCGAGGACGGCGCGCGCGTCGTGCGCCGCGTCGTCGAGATCAGCGCGAGCGGGCGCGCGGCGAAGAACGATCCCGCGCTGTTCGTCCTCGCGCTGGCCGCGTCGAGCGACGATGCCGCGACGCGAGCGGCCGCGCTCGACGCGCTCCCCAGCGTCGAGCGCACGGGTACGCACCTCTTTCACTGGCTGCAGTTCGTGAAGGCGTTCCGCGGCTGGGGACGCGGTGTGCGCAAGGCGGTCGGCCGCTGGTACACGGCGAAGTCGCCGGAGGATCTCGCGTACCAGCTCCTCAAGTACCAGAGCCGCGACGGGTGGGCGCATCGCGACGCGCTGCGACTCGCGCACCCGAAGGCGCCGTCGTACGAGCACGACGTGCTGTTCCGCTACGCCACGCGCGGGTGGGAGAGCATCGAGGGCTCGAACGCGCTGCGCACCGAGATCGGTGGGCGACTGGAGACGGTGCAGGCCATCCGCTCCATGAGCGTCGCCGACGCGGCGCGGGCGATCCGCGTCTACCGCCTGACGCGCGAGATGGTGCCGACCGCGTTGCTGACGAGTCCCGAGGTCTGGGACGCGCTGCTCGAGCGGATGCCGCTCGGCGCGCTCGTGCGCAACCTCGGCGTGATGAGCAAGGTGGGGCTGCTCGTGCCCGCCTCCGACGCGATGCACGCAGTCGTCCGGAAGCTCGGCGACCGTGAGGCGCTGCGTCGGGCGCGCATCCACCCGCTCGCGGTGCTCGTGGCGCTGAAGACGTATGCGCAGGGCCGCGGCATGAAGGGGCAGGGCAAGTGGACGCCGGTGTCGCAGGTGGTGGACGCGCTCGACGGCGCCTTCTACCTGTCGTTCGAGAACGCGTCGAGCACGGGCAAGCGGGTGATGCTCGCGCTCGACGTCTCGGGCTCGATGGGAATGCCGGTGCACGGCATGCCGTACATCAGCTGCCGCGAGGCGAGTGCGGCGATGGCGCTGGTCACGGCCGCGGTCGAGCCGAACCATCGCATCGTCGCCTTCACCAAGGGAAGTTACCCGTCGATGTACTCGCGGACGCACGGGTCGATGTACGACACCGGGCTCTCCGCGCTGAGCATCTCGCCGCGTCAGCGGCTGGACGACGTCGTGAAGTCCATCTCGAACCTTCCGTTCGGCGGCACCGACTGCGCCCTGCCGATGGTCGAGGCGACGAAGCATCGCTGGCCGGTGGACGCGTTCGTCGTGTACACCGACAGCGAGACGTGGGCGGGCAACATCCATCCGGCGCAGGCGCTCCGCGCGTACCGGGAGCGCATGGGCATCGCGGCGAAGCTGGTCGTCGTCGCGATGAACTCCAACGGGTTCAGCATCGCGGACCCGGAGGACGCCGGCATGCTCGACGTGGTCGGCTTCGACACGGCGACGCCCGACGTGATCGGCGACTTCATCGGCGATCGCTGACGGAGGAACGGAGGGCAGGGAGCGATTGGGGAAGATCGACCCCTCGATCGCGCCTCCGACGTGGGTCGCATCGCGGGTCGGTGCGCATTCGAGCATCGCGCGATTTGGCGGGGAGAACCACATGAGAAGTGCGGAAGCAGGGCGGAAGCACTGCCGTAGAATCCCGGCTCGTGCCCGTGGAATCTTCCGCCGTGCTTCCGTAGTGCTCGCGCCGTTCTCCCTGTCAAACCACGTGATCTCACCACCACGACAGCCCCTGACGCGACCCGCGCCGGTCCCGCGGCTCCCTGTCGTCACATAGCAAGCGCCAGAACCAACACTGAACGGCTCAAAATTCTCACAACCATGAACAGGCTCGAAGATCTCTTCAACGATCCTCTGGAGCCGGAGCGGAGGGACGACTACTGGATCACCGAGACGCACTACGACTGCTTCGTGGTCTCGCTCGAGACGGCGATCGAGGTGGAACGATGGCTCGACCATCTGCCGCCGCCGCGATGGCTCGTCTTCCGGAGCTTGACCGGAGCGCGGCACCGGATCATCGCCGCGTCGATCTATCGCATCTCGGAATGCACGGCGGCGCAGCGCGCTGCCGGTCGGGAGTTCAATCGCGCCCGGAAGCTGGAGGACAAGAACGACCGTCGCCCCTGGGAGGGCGACGACTGAACACCCGGTCCGTCGATTGTCGCAGCGCCGCCGTTATACGATGCCTGCAGGACTCGTGCGATCCGGCGTCATCATTGCGCGCCACCGGGAGGACCTCGCCGCAGCCAGCGCAGCGCCTCCGATCTGTCGCGGAAAGGCCAGACGTCGACGCCCGCCGCCTCGACGTCCACGCTGCCGAGTCGCATCTGCCCGTACTGCAGGTCGGTCGTCGCCAGAAGTGCCAGGCGTCCCCCGAACTGCGGGGCGAGATGGGAGAGCAGCGCCGCCATCGACCGAACGTCGCGGCTC